>NZ_JBNDMQ010000052.1:0-54495 GCF_050436665.1 Paraburkholderia sp. EB58
GATCCGTGCGCATGATGTTCTCCATTGAACAGGACTCGACGCGCTGATTCTACATATCAGTTCGCCGGCGAGTCCCCTGCCCACATAGGATCTATCAAGCCACGGGGGAGGCAGGCTTTAACGCAGCCCTTCGATCAGTTTTTCCAGCTTGACGGCGTCAGCCGCGAACGCGCGGATGCCTTCGGCGAGCTTTTCGGTGGCCATGGCTTCGTCGTTGACGAGGAAGCGGAACGTCGACTCGTCGACCGGCACGCGTTCAATATTCGCACCCTGGCCCAGTTCCGGCGACAGCTTGCGCTCCACCTTGTCGGTGCTGTCCTGCAGCTTTTGCAGCAGGTCGGGGCTGATCGTCAGCAGGTCGCAGCCCGCCAGTTCGAGGACCTGACCTGGCGTGCGGAAGCTCGCGCCCATCACCTCCGTCTTGTAGCCGAATTTCTTGTAGTACGCATAGATGCGGCGCACCGATTGCACGCCCGGATCGTTCGCGCCACCGTCCTTCGCCTCGTCCCACGCGCTGCCGGCGTTCTTCTTGTACCAGTCGTAAATGCGGCCCACGAACGGCGAGATCAGTTGCGCGCCCGCTTCGGCGGCGGCGGATGCCTGGGCGAGCGAGAACAGCAGCGTCATGTTGCAGTGGATGCCGTCTTTCTGCAGTTGTTCGGCCGCGCGGATCCCTTCCCACGTGGAGGCTAGCTTGATGAGGATGCGCTCGCGGCCGATGCCGGCGGCTTCGTACAGTTTGATCAGTTCGTGACCCTTGGCGATCGAGCCCTTGACGTCGAACGACAGGCGCGCGTCGACTTCGGTCGAGACGCGGCCCGGGATGATCTTGAGGATTTCGGTGCCAAAGGCGATCAGCAGGTTGTCGATAATCGCGCCAATCGGCTTTGACGCGTGGTCGCGCACGGTTTTTTCGAGCAGCGGACGGTAGTCGTCTTTCTGCACGGCCTTGAGGATCAGCGACGGGTTGGTGGTCGCGTCTCGCGGCTTGTATTGGGCGAGTTGCTGGAAGTCACCGGTATCGGCGACGACGGTCGTGAATTGCTTGAGTTGATCGAGTGCGGTAGTCATGTCGAGCCTTCAAGGCGCACAAGCGCAATGGTCCAAAGGTGGAGGGTGCCGCAGGGGTAACCGGGGGCGGTTGCTCCGGCGGCAGCATTTCACGCTGCGGCACTCCCATGATCCTGCCAGGAACGCCGCCCGGTACTTCTATTCTATGGCGGATCGGATGATGAGGCTTCAAAACCGCGCCTCTGCCGATCCGTTCAGCCTTCGCTGAGACTCTGGCTCTGGTCAGAGCTGCGTCCAGGCTGCGTTTCCGGACCGCATTTCCAGACTTCGCTCAGGTGCGCCGCGCGTTCAACACAAGCTGCGTCAGCACGCCCGCCACCAGCCCCCAGAAGGCCGAGCCGATCGACAGCAGCGTGAGGCCGGAGGCGGTCACCATGAAGGTGACCAGCGCCGCTTCGCGCTGTTTCAGATCCTGCATCGCGTTGGCCAGACCGCTCATGATCGAGCCGAATAGCGCGAGCGCCGCCACCGACACCACCAGCGCCTTGGGTAGCGAGGCGAACAGGGCGGCGATGGTCGCGCCGAAAATTCCGGCGATCAGGTAAAACACACCCGCCCAGACGGCGGCGGTGTAGCGCTTGTTGCGATCCTCGTGGGCTTCGGGGCCGGTACAGATGGCTGCGGTAATCGCCGCAAGATTGATGCCGTGCGAGCCAAACGGCGCGAGCAGCAGCGAGGCGATGCCGGTGGTGGCGATCAGCGGGGCGGACGGCGTCGTATAGCCGTCGGCGCGCAGCACGGCGATGCCCGGCACGTTCTGCGAGGCCATCGCGACCACAAACAGCGGAATGCCGATGCTGACGATTGCCGCGACCGAGAAGGTGGGCAGGGTCAGCACCGGTCGTGCGAGGGCCACATGAAAGCGGCTGAAGTCGAGCAGGCCGAGGCCGCCGGCCACCGCCGTGCCGACGATCAGCGTGGTCACGATCGCATAGCGGGGCGCGAGACGCTTGAGAACGAGATACGTGAAGAACATTGCCAGCACCAGCGCGGTCTGGAATTGCGCAGCGCGGAAGATTTCGATGCCGATCTCGAACAGGATGCCCGCCAGTAGCGCGGAGGCGATCCCCGCCGGAATCTTTTTCATCAGCGTGTCGAACCAGCCGGTCAGACCAACCACGGTCAGGAGCAGCGCGCAGACGATAAATGCGCCAATCGCCTCCGGATACGCCACATGCGGCAAGGAAGAGACCAGCAGCGCGGCGCCGGGCGTCGACCACGCGATCACAATCGGCGCGCGAAAGCGCAGCGACAGACCGATCGTGCACAGCGCCATGCCAATCGAAAGCGCCCAGATCCACGAGGAAATCTGCGCGTCGGACAGATGTGCCGCCTGGCCCGCCTGGAACATCAGCACGAGCGAGCTGGTATAGCCCGTCATCATCGCGACGAAGCCGGCTACCACGGCCGATAGCGACGTGTCCGAGAACGGCCGAAGGCGCGCGGGCGGTGCGGCGGAAGGGGACAGTTCGGGCGACGAAGGGGAATTCATGCAGAAGGTCTCAGTTTCTTTTGGGTAAGGTCTTGCTGGCGCTACGCATTGCCCAGCTGATTTGCAGAGCTTTGACTGACTGGACTCAATGAGCCGGGTTATTTGCCCGGCTCATTAATGAAGCTTATTTGCTCAACGCACGCATCGCTGTTTCAAGGCCGGCGAGGGTAAGAGGATACATCCTATGGCCGAGCACTTCGCGAATCACCGACACGGATTGCCGGTATTCCCATAGGCCCTCAGGCTCGGGATTCAGCCATGCATGACGCGGAAAATGGTCCGCCAGGCGCCGCAACCACACCGCGCCTGCCTCAGGATTGTTGTATTCCACCGAGCCGCCCGGCTGCAACACTTCGTATGGACTCATGGTGGCGTCGCCGACGAAGATCAGCTTGTACTCCGGCGTGAACTTGTGCAGCACGTCCCATGTGGGCATGCGTTCCGAATGACGGCGGCGGTTGTTTTTCCACAGGAAGTCGTACACGCAATTGTGGAAGTAATAGAACTCGAGGTGCTTGAACTCGGCCTTGGCCGCGGAGAACAGCTCCTCGGTGCGCTTGATGTGGTCGTCCATCGAGCCGCCCACGTCGAGCAGCATCAGCACCTTCACGTTGTTGTGGCGCTCCGGCACCATCTTCAGATCGAGCCAGCCGGCGTTGGCCGCGGTGCTGCGGATTGTGTCGGGCAGATCGAGCTCTTCGGCGGCGCCTTCGCGCGCGAAGCGCCGCAGCCGCCGCAGGGCGACCTTGATGTTGCGTGTGCCGATCTCCACCTGGTCGTCGTAGTCGCGGTAGGCGCGCGCTTCCCAAACCTTTACACCAGTGCGGTTGCCGCTCGACTCGCCGCCAATGCGGATGCCTTCCGGGTTATAGCCGCCGTTCCCGAACGGCGACGTGCCGCCCGTGCCGATCCATTTGTTGCCGCCTTCGTGGCGGTCCTTCTGCTCGTCGAACAGCTCTTTCAGACGGTCCATCAGCTTGTCGAGGCCGCCCATCGCTTCGATTTGCGCTTTTTCTTCCGGCGACAGGTCGCGCTCCAGCTTCTTTTTCAGCCAGTCGAGCGGCACGTCGAGCGCCAGTTCGGACTTCGTTGCCACGCCTTTGAAATACGCGCCGAATGCCTGGTCGAACTTATCGAAATACTGCTCGTCTTTCACCAGCGTCAGGCGGGCAAGGTAGTAGAACTCATCGAGCGACGGCGCGATCACGTTCGCTTTCAGTGCTTCGAGCAGCGTCAGGTACTCCTTCACGGAGACTGGCAACCTGGCCGCGCGCAACGAATAAAAGAAGTCGATCAGCATGCGGTTTCCTCTCTCGTCAGCGCACGCGGCGCGTTGGGCGTCCGGCGTGGCGGCGTATGGCGTGCGCTTCCCGTTTCCCGCGCACGCGCCAGTTTCAACGGTTGTTGCGGTTCATGAAAATGAGCCGCTCGAACAGGCTCACGTCCTGCTCGTTCTTCAGGAGCGCGCCATGCAGCGGTGGAATGATCTGCTTGTTGTCCGATGAGCGCAACGCTTCGGGCGGAATGTCTTCGGCGAGCAGCAGCTTCAGCCAGTCAAGCAGTTCCGAGGTGGACGGCTTCTTCTTCAACCCCGACACGTTGCGCAGTTCGAAAAAGCTCGCCATCGCCGCGCTCAGCAAGTCCTTCTTGATATTGGGGAAATGCACTTCGACGATCTGCTGCATCGTCACCGGGTCCGGGAACTTGATGTAGTGGAAGAAGCAGCGGCGCAGGAACGCGTCCGGCAGTTCCTTCTCGTTGTTCGACGTGATGATGACGAGCGGGCGGTGCTTCGCGCGCACCAGTTCGTGCGTCTCGTAGACGTAGAACTCCATACGGTCGAGTTCGCGCAGCAGGTCGTTGGGGAATTCGATGTCGGCCTTGTCGATCTCGTCGATCAGCAGCACGGTCTGCTGGTCCGCTTCAAACGCCTGCCACAGCACGCCCTTGACGATGTAGTTGCGGATGTCCTTGACGCGCTCATCGCCAAGCTGCGAATCGCGCAGGCGCGATACCGCGTCGTATTCATACAGGCCTTGCTGCGCCTTCGTGGTGGACTTGATATGCCATTGCAAGAGCGGCATGTCGAGGGCTGCCGCCACTTCCTCGGCGAGCATCGTTTTGCCCGTGCCGGGCTCCCCTTTGATGAGGAGCGGGCGCTGCAGGGTCATCGCGGCGTTGACCGCGAGCTTGAGGTCGTCGGTGGCGACGTATTGCGATGAGCCTTCGAAACGCATGGCGAGACGCTCTTTCGGGGAAAAATTCCAGTATAAGTCAGAAGCCCTGTTGGGCTGTGACGGGCTGGCGTATGGTGTCATCCGCACCGGCTGCCGCGTGCGCGGCCCGGTGGACGGGCGGCGCGCGAGGGCGGCCGGTGGCGAGCGGGGAGGCGCGCCGGGCCGCGCCTCCCGCCCGGTGGACGCCCGCGGCGGCGTCGCGGTACAATTAGCCCGATTTTTTTGGCCTGCGTGGCAACCCTAAAAGAAGAATGGTGCAGGCCGTTGCCTTTCGGGCGTCCGTTTCCCCTCAAGCCAGGTTACATGCTATGAATAAATTCGTCGGCAAACACGTCGTAATCGCAGCGCTGTCGGTGCTAGCGGGCTACGCGGCCAGTGCGCAGGCAGCGGATGTCGTCGGCAACGCCAAGGCAGGTCAGGGCAAGGTCGCGATGTGTATTGGCTGCCACGGCATTCCCGAATACCGCACGGCGTACCCGGAGGTCTACCGGGTGCCTATCCTCGGCGGCCAGAATCAGGCGTACCTTGAGAACGCGCTGCACGAATACAAGAAGGGCGACCGTCACTTCGAGACGATGCACGCCATCACTGCGTCGCTGTCGGACCAGGACATTGCCGACATCGCTGCGTACTATGCGGCGCAGACCCCCGCTTCGAAAAGCAATCCCGACAAGTAATCGGCTGCGGTCATCCATCCAGTCATTCGGCTATTTACTTTCGCGGGACAGGAGAATTCATGAAGAAGCCTCAACTGGCACTCCATAAGATGTTCAAGGCTGCATGTGCAGCGGCGGCATTGCTCGGTCTGGCAGCAGCCAACGTGGCGCATGCCGCCGACGCCGGCAACGGCAAGGTGCTGGCCGACGCGCACAACTGCGCAGCCTGCCATGGTGTGAACCTCAACAATCCGGTGAGCCCGGAATATCCAAGGCTCGCAGGCCAGCATTCCGACTATATCTATTGGGCGCTGCGCCAGTATCAGATGGGCAACGGCAACCCGCACTTCGGACGCAACAACGCGATCATGCAGGCCCAGGTGCAAAGCCTTTCGCAAAGCGATATGAAGGACATCGCGGCGTACATCGAATCGCTGAGCGGCAATCTGGTCGAGAAGAAGTAAGCGTCTTAGCTCCCGCTTCGCGTGGCTTCGCTGATATGAAAACACCCCGCTTTGCGGGGTGTTTCGCTTTGGGGCGGACCTGGGATACTGGAACTCATGGATCCTGGCACTACGGCCACGCTAACGACGGGCCGTGTCAGTCGCGCGAGGCGCGACGTTCGATACGCTGCAGGTAGGCGTCAGTGTCGGGCGGTGTGCCGCTGCGCTGCGCTTCCCACAGGGTTTCCCCGAGGCACTCCATGATCGCGTGCTGCGCGTCATGGGTCGAGCCGAGACGGGCGGCAAGGCGCTCGTGGGCGGCGCGAATGCCGGGCGGTTGATCGATCGACAACTGTTCACTGATCGCCAGATGCATCGACAGATGCAGGAACGGGTTGGTCTGGCCGCGCTCCGGCGAGTAGTCCTGAGCAGACGCGGCGTCGCCCTCCGTCAATTCGGCATGGTATTCGGGGTGTTCGACGATCCAGTCGGCGGCGATGGCCTCGAGCGGTGTCAGGATCGCGCCTTCGCGCTGCTTGCGCCAGGTCTCGGTGAAAAAGCTTCGGACTTCGTCGCGGCTGGGATTGAACATCGTGGACTGGAAGCGGTATTGAAGGGTGCGCGCATGAAGGGCGAACCCTGTGCGCGACGGCAAGCGGTCATTTTACGCCGGGGGCGGGTGTCGTGCTGGTACGCGGCCTTGGCAAAGGGCCAGTGGCGTTGCTTTGCCGGAAACTCCGCGATGCTTACAGATCAGGCGGCGGTGTCTTCGGCCTGAACTCGCACAGCGGCTCGATTACACAATGCCAGCATTCGGGCCGGCGCGCCTTGCAGACATAACGTCCGTGCAGGATCAACCAGTGATGCGCATCCTGCAGGAACTCGGCGGGCGTGAATTTCTCCAGCGCCGCTTCGACCGCGCGCACGTCCTTGCCCGGCGCCAGGCCAGTTCGATTCGCAACCCGAAAGATGTGCGTGTCGACCGCGATGGTCGGATGGCCGAAGGCCGTGTTCAGCACCACATTGGCCGTCTTGCGGCCGACCCCCGGCAGACTTTCGAGCGCCTCGCGGTCGTCCGGCACCACGCCGTCGTACTGATCGAGCAGAATGCGGCAGGTTGCGATGACGTTCTTCGCCTTGGTCCGATAGAGGCCGATGGTCTTGACGTAGTCGGCCACGCCTTCTTCGCCGAGAGCGAACACCTGTTGCGGCGTGTTCGCGACCGGGAACATCTTGCGCATCGCCTTGTTGACCGACACGTCGGTCGCTTGCGCGGACAGCATCACCGCGATCAGCAGTTCAAACGGCGTGGTGTATTCGAGTTCGGTTGTGGGATGCGGGTTGAGGCTCTGAAGCGTCTCGTAGATGGCGCGGCGTTTGTTCGCGTTCATACCGGGGCGGGTGATCAGGGTTTGGGTGCACGAGGCGTGATGGGAGCCTCGTCGGCTGGCGCTGCTTGCGCCGGCTCAGCGGCTTCGATGCCGAGGCGTCGGCGGCGGGCTTCCGCGGCGTCGATCTGGGCTTGCACGTCGGCACTCACGCGCTCCGTGTTTTGCGGACCGGTGCCTTTGGCGGCCAGTTCTTGCTTCTTCTGGCGAGCGCGTTCGAGCGCGGCCTGGATGATCGCGCGTTTCCTGGCGTCGACGTCGTCGGAAGAAGTGCCGGCGGCAGGTCCTGACACACCGGCCTGCGTAGCGGTCACGGCAGCGGCAGGCTCGTGGGCTGCGCTACTCGCTGCCCGGCGCGCCGCCACGCGTGCTTCTGAAGCATTGCGTTCGCGCTCGAGACGCGCCTCGCGCTGGTCGTGGCGTTCGCGGGCGGCCTTGGCCTGTTCTTCGGTCCATGCATCCCAGCCGGTTGCAACGCCCGTGACGGGCACCA
The DNA here is from genome assembly GCF_050436665.1 of Paraburkholderia sp. EB58. Classification (NCBI taxonomy): domain Bacteria; kingdom Pseudomonadati; phylum Pseudomonadota; class Betaproteobacteria; order Burkholderiales; family Burkholderiaceae; genus Paraburkholderia; species Paraburkholderia sp. EB58. The sequence continues at coordinate 7,781 of NZ_JBNDMQ010000052.1, forward strand.
TCGCAATGCAGTCGACCGGGCAGGGCGCGACGCACAGGTCGCAGCCGGTGCACAGCGCCTCGATCACCGTATGCATCTGCTTCGGTGCGCCAAGGATCGCGTCTACCGGACACGCTTGCATGCACAGTGTGCAGCCGATGCACAGACTCTCGTCGATTACCGCCAAAGGCCGTGGTCGTTCAACGCCATTGGCGGGATTAAGCGGGATCAATGGCTTGCCGAGCAGGACGGCCAGCCGCGCCACGCCTTCGGCACCGCCCGGCGGGCACTGGTTGTAGTTGGCTGTGCCAACGGCTACCGCTTCGGCGTACGGCCGGCATGCTGCATAGCCGCACTTCGTACATTGTGTCTGGGGAAGCAGATCTTCGATGCGGTCTGCGAGTGTTATGGAATCGGTCACAGTGTCACGACAGTCAGGCTTGCCGGCAGAGGCCACCGGGGCGCCTGGCGGCAGACGGGAGCAGTACGAATTAGCTGACTCCGTCAGGCGTAGGGGAAATAGCACATTATCGCCGATTTCCCCGATTGCGATTGTCAAACCATGTGCCATAATCGAAGCGCTTTTTCGAAAGACCGCAGGAGGGTGTCCCCCAACCATGGCGCGCCCGCTAACGCTGTCGGTGCAAGGCCCCGAGGAGAGGCCGGCGGCGCGATCCGGATAACGCGGCTCACGATGATGCCACCATGAATCAGCCGAAAATCAAAAGAGATCCTGAAGGCACCCGGCGCCGTATTCTGCTCGCGGCAGCTGAGGAATTTGCAAATGGTGGTTTGTTCGGCGCACGCGTCGACCAGATCGCCCGCCGCGCAGAAACCAATGAACGAATGCTCTATTACTACTTCGGTAGTAAGGAGCAGCTATTCACGGCTGTGCTCGAACACGCCTTTGGCGCGTTGAACGAGGCAGAACGCACGCTGGAATTGAACGGTATTGCGCCGGTCGAGGCCATTACGCGTCTTGCGCATTTTGTGTGGGACTACTACCGGGATCACCCGGAGCTGCTGCGTCTCATCAATAACGAGAACCTGCACGAAGCGCGCTATATGCAAAAGTCCACGCGCATTCGGGAAATGATCTCGCCGATTGTTGCGACGCTGGGCAGCATCCTGGAGCGCGGCCAGCGCGCCGGCCTGTTCCGTACCAATGTCGACCCACTGCGTTTTTACGTCACGCTCTCGGGCATGGGCTACTACATCGTGTCGAATCGCTTCACGCTGGAGGCGACGCTCGGCCGCGATTTCAGTACTGCTTCCGAGCGCAGTGAGGTGATACAGATGAACACCGAGTTGCTGCTCGCGTATCTGCTTAGGCGTTAAAACCAGGCGCTGCACCAGGCATTAAACGCCACACACCGCGTTTTTGGCGGCAAGAAGCGCGCGATCAGGGTGCATGTGTACGGAGCGACGCTGCGCGTACAGTCACGAGTCTCAAAACAGCAACGGCCCCCGCAGGGGCCGTTGTTTGCATTTGATGCGCGCGCAACCTTCTGGGTGACGTCCCGGTTTACCCGGACCGCCCTGCGCAGTCGCGTTCAGGCTTCGACTTTTTCCTTCGCAACCTTCGGGCTTTTGTTGTGTGCGAGGATGAAGTCGCGCAGTTGCGGGTAAATGATGGTGCGCCAGCGGCGGCCCGAGAAAATGCCGTAGTGGCCGCACTTTTCTGCGGTGAAATGCTGCTTGTGCTCCGCCGGAATGCCGCTGCACAGATCTTGCGCGGCGCGCGTCTGGCCATCGCCGGAGATGTCGTCGAGCTCGCCTTCGATCGTGAAGAGGGCGGTCTTCTTGATGTCCTGCGGCCGCACGCGTTCGCCCGCCACATCCCAGGTGCCTTCGGCCAGGCGGAATTCCTGGAAGACCACGCGGATCGTGTCGAGGTAGTAGTCAGCGTCCATGTCGAGCACAGCGTTGTACTCGTCATAGAAGCGGCGGTGCGCTTCGGCGTCGTCTTCGTCGCCACGCAAGAGGCTCTGGTAGTAATCCCAGTGCGAGGCTGCGTGCCGCTCCGGATTCATGGCCACAAAACCCGTGTGCTGCAGGAAGCCCGGATAGACTTTGCGCCCGACGCCCGGATAGTTCGGCGGCACCGTGTAGATCACGTTGTTGTCGAACCATTCGAACGAGTGTTGGGTGGCAAGCGAGTTGACCGAGGTCGGGCTCTTGCGCGCGTCAATCGGGCCACCCATCATCGTCATCGTGCGCGGCGTTTCTTCGCCGCGGCTCGCCATCAGCGAAATGGCGGCCAGCACCGGCACCGTCGGCTGGCACACGGAGATCACGTGCAGATCTTTTGCGCCAATGTGACGGATGAATTCCTGAATGTAAGCAACGTAATCGTCGAGATGGAACGCGCCTTCTTCGAGCGACACCATGCGTGCGTCGATCCAGTCGGTGATGTACACCTTGTGATCCTGTAGCAGGGTGCGCACCGTGTCGCGCAGCAGCGTGGAGTGGTGGCCGGAGAGCGGCGCGCACACCAGTACGATCGGCTCGTCTTTCAGTTGGCTGACAGCGGCGCTGTCGTCAGCGAAACGCTTGAAGCGCAGCAGACGGCAGAACGGCTTCTCGATGATTGTTTGTTCGATGATCGGGATGTTATGACCATCTTTAACAATCTGGTGCAGATTGAATTCGGGTTTTTCGTAGTCTTTACCCAGCCGGTAGAGCAATTCGTAACCGGCGGAAAGACGAGTGGCGCCTGGGACATAGGCGAAAGGGCTGGCCGGGTTCGCGAAGGATTTCGACGCGGCCTGGGCCCAGGCGGTCAGCGGGCTGAGCAGAGCCCGCTGGAATTCGTGCAATTGATAGAGCATGGGCGCTCCGGTGTTGGGGCGGTTCGCATGGGGCTTCGCAAACACGCATATCGCGTTGCGGCGGGCCGTTTTGGTTGTAGGCGCTTGATTATCGGCCAAGAGTCTCGCTTGATGATATCGGACAAAGCGAATTTGTGCAATGCAGCAACGCGAGAGCCCTCAGCAGCTAAAACGTCATTAAATCATGGTACGAGCGATGTTGCTGTGCCGCTATCGGGGGTTGCCGCAGGGTCAAGTTCGTCCGCATGCGTGTCGTTATGCCCCATCAAGCGTCCGCGGTCGTTTTATCCGTCGACGCGCCATCATGTGCCGGTTGCCCGGTCGCCTTCGCGATCTCCTGCTCGTGTTTCATCAGGTTCAGCCCGGTATGCACCAGCGCGACGTGCGAAAACGCCTGCGGGAAGTTGCCGACGAGGCGCTTCGCAGCCGGGTCGTATTCTTCGGCCAGCAGACCGACGTCGTTGACGAGCCCGAGCAGGCGTTCGTACATCTCCTCCGCTTCGGCGACGCGCCCTTGCATCGCGAGGTTGTCGACCATCCAGAAGCTGCAGGCAAGGAAGGTACCTTCGCCGGGCGGCAGGCCGTCATCGACTTCGGAGGTGCGGTAGCGCATCACGAAGCCGTCGCGTAGCAGGTATTTTTCGGTGGCGGCGAGCGTGCCGATCACGCGCGGATCCGACGGCCGCAGGAAGCCGACCTGCGGCAACAGCAGAACGCTCGCGTCGAGTTCGTCGCCGCCGTAGACCTGGGTGAAGGCATTGAGCTGGGGGTTCCAGCTCTTCTCGCAGACTTGCGCGTGAATCTGCTCGCGAATCTCGCGCCAGTGCTCGAGCGGCCCAGGCAAATTGAAAGATTCGGCAGACTTGATCGCGCGATCGAACGCAACCCAGGCCATTACCTTCGAGAAGGTGAAATGCTGGCGTCCGCCACGCGTTTCCCAGATGCCTTCGTCGGGCTCCTGCCAGATCGTTTCCAGATGTTCGAGCATCTCGCACTGCACGTTCCAGGTGGTTTCGTCCGCTTGCAGGCCGCCTACCCGCGCCAGATGCAACGCATTCATCACTTCGCCGTACACATCGAGCTGCAACTGGCCGGCCGCGTTATTGCCGATGCGCACAGGCTTCGCGCCCTGGTAGCCCGGCAGCCAGTCCACCTCGAACTCGGGCAAGCGCCGCTCGCCGCTAATCCCGTACATGATCTGCAACTGCTCGGGCGCGCCGGCCATCACGCGAGCCAGCCAGCTACGCCACGCGCGCGCCTCGTCGAAGTAGCCGCCGCGCATCATGGCGAGCAGTGTGATGGTGGCGTCACGCAGCCAGCAATAGCGGTAGTCCCAGTTGCGAGTGCCGCCGAGCTGTTCGGGCAGGGAGGTCGTGGGGGCGGCCACGATGCCGCCTGTCGGCTCATAAGCGAGCGCCTTGAGGGTAATCAGCGAACGGCGGATCGGCTCGGCATACTTGCCTTCAACCGTGCTGCGCGCCGACCACTCGAGCCAGTGGTTCTCGGTGCGCGCGAGGGCTGTGTGCGGATCGCGGGCAGGCGGAATGCGCAGGTGCGACGGCGAATAGGCCAGTGCAAATGGCACCCGTTCGCCGGGAGATACGGTGAATTCGGCGACGGTGTGCATATTCTCGCCGCGCAATTCGACCGGCGTGCGCAGCACGGCGGTATCCGGTCCGACGATCGCCTTGATGCCGCTGTCGTGCTTCAGGCGGCTGACCCACGGAATCGAAAAGCCGTAATCGAAGCGCAGCACCAGTTCCATCTTCATGCGCACCGTGCCGCGCCGGCCTACCACGATCCGCACCAGTTCCGACCAGCCGTTGCCGGGCGGCATGAAGTCGATCACGGTGACCGCGCCTTCGTCGGTCTCGAAGTCGGTCTCGAGGATCAGCGTTTCGCCCCGATAGCGGCGGGTGATCTTCGCCGGCTTGTCGGAGACGGGGGCGATCAGCCAGCGGCCGTTCTTTTCGGTGCCGAGGAGTGCGGCAAAACACGCGCCGGAGTCGAAACGCGGCCAGCAGAGCCAGTCGACGGAACCGTCACGGGAGATCAGTGCGGCCGTGTGGCCGTCGCCGACGAGGGCATAGTCTTCGATGAGTGCGGGCATAGGTGACTGGGTAAGCGGAATGAGCGGAGCGTAGCAGGGTGTCAAGCGTACGCCTGGAACCTCGGGACGTTGTTATTACCGGACCTCGGGCATTCGGTTTGGTTCAGACTGCCTGACGGGCAGGGTCGGAATAGATTCTGGGCAACCTCGCATTGGCATTTTGAGAAGTGCTGCCTACAATCGGACTTTTGAATGATGGGCGAGGATTTGGCACGCAAGTGCAGGAATGCTGGGTCGTCGCGCACGCAAACGCTGTTTTCGAGGACGAAAGCCATGCTCAACCCGTCGAAATCCGATTGCATCACCATTCTCTCGGCCGCCAGCGAACTCACTGACGATTCCATGCTGCCGCTCGATGCCGGCCGCCTGGGCCTGTCCCGCAACGGGATGCTGGCCGCTCTCTCCTTCCTGATCGAGCGCGCCTGCTTTAAGCGTTATCGGGAGGGTGACGGCCATTATGCCGTCGGCGGCCTGTCGCTGCAGGGACGCTTGCGGCTCGACCAGCTCGCGAACGGCTAAGCCACGCGGGTAGTCCCGAAGAACTGGTCAGCGGCGACTTCTGCTGCCATCTTCACGTCAACCGGCCGAGGCCAACAGGCGCCCGGTTGGATCTGTGCGTCCTGACGTTTACCTTGCATTTGCCCTGAAGCTTGCCGCGCGGCGTTTGCCGTCTATAGCACGCGGCATGCCGCGGGTGGTGGGCGACGCGTCATGGGCCACCCGTCGGCCCCGCAAACTCAAAAGTGAGAGGCTCCTACGCCAAAGATTCCGATGACCCCGATGATGATCAGATAGACCGCGACGATGTAGTTCAGAAGGCGCGGCATCACGAGAATGAGAATGCCGGCGATCAGCGAAACAAGCGGGCCCAGACTGAATGTGACGTTCATGGAGACTCCGAGTGGTGGGACGGTGTGAGAGAGGGTTCTCATCGGGCGCCAAGGTACACCGCCCGCCAGCACCGGTTGCCAGCCTCGCGGGCTGCGCGATCCGGCTCAACGCTTTGCTTCTATCTTCTATACTTGCGCCGATAACTAAAACGTTCCAAATCGCGTGGCAGACCAGCGACACCACCAAAGCCGAATAACCCGATGTCCAGGAGGTCGACATGCATCGTAGCGCCAGAGTCGCCGCAAGTGCCGGGTCACAGCCCTCGTCACAGCCCTCGTCACAGCCCTCGCTTCAGTCTGTCCGGAAGGCCGCGTTTCTCCAGCCAGCCCGGTCTGCCCATTCGATAATAAAAGGTTTCGTGCTTATGGTCTCGCTAGTTGCTTCCCATGCGTTTGCCCAGGATGCCGGCCCGGCGCCCGCCGACGGTGTCTACGACATGATTGTCGGCACCTACACGGGTGGCAAAAGCGAGGGGATCTACGTCTACCGGTTCGATACGAAGACCGGTGAGGCCACCCCCGTGTCGGTCGCAAAGACGGTCAACCCGTCGTATGTGGTGGTGAGCAGCGACCGCCGCCATGTCTACTCGGTCAACGAACTTCCTGGCGACAATGGACCGGCTTCGCAACGCGGCGGCATCAGCGCGTTTGGTTTCGATCCGGCGAGCGGCCAGTTGACGTTTCTCAACAAGGTGTCGTCGGAGGGCAATGACCCGTGCTATCTGAAGATTTCGCCGGACGGCAAGTATCTGCTGACCGCGAACTATTCGGTGGCGGCGGACCCGGGCGGCAGCTTCGCGGTGTTTCCGCTGCAGGCTGATGGCCAGGTGGGTCAGGCGGTGTTGACCGTGCATCATGAAGGCGGTGGTCCGGTGAAGGGTCGTCAGGACAACTCCCATGTGCATTCGACGGTGTTCTCGCCGGATGGCCAGTATCTGTTCGCGCAGGATCTCGGCGCGGACAAGCTGTACTCGTACCGCTACACGCCGGATGGCAGCCGGGGTCTGTTCGGTCCCACCGAGTGGCGTTATACGGATGTGAAGGCCGGCAGCGGTCCGCGTCACCTGGTGTTCGGGTCGGATGGCAAATACGCGTATCTGACGAGCGAACTGGCTGCCACTGTCAGCACGTTCCGCTACGACAACGGCAGACTCACGCTGCTGCAGGTGTCGCCGCTCACCGAGCCGGGCTTCAAGGGGCAGGTGGGGGCCGCGGCGATCCATCTTTCGCCGGATGGACGTTTCCTCTATGCGACCAACCGGGGCGACGCGAACCAGATCGTGATCTTCTCGGTTGATCAGGCCAACGGCCATCTGAAGCTGATTGGCCGCCAGTCAAGTCTCGGCAAGTCGCCGCGCGAGTTTGCAATCGATCCGACAGGTAACTGGCTGATCGTCGGCAATCAGAACAGCGACACGGCCTACGTCTTCAAGCGTGATCAGCAGACCGGTTTGCTTGAAGCGAATCCGAAGGAGATCGAAATGGGTTCGCCGGTCGATTTCAAGTGGGTTTCACCGTCTTGAGGTTGGAGTGTGACGCGGCGTCTTGAACCCTAAGCAAAAACGGGCCTCGCAAGCATGCATGCTTCCGAGGCCCGTTTCATTGAAGCGGCGGCCTTTGCTTATTCAGCGGGTCCGGGCGCGAGCACTTCGCGGCTGCCGTTGATGCCCATCGCCGATACCAGTCCCGCCGTCTCCATCTGCTCGACGAGCCGAGCTGCGCGGTTGTAGCCGATGCGCAATTGCCGCTGCACCGACGAGATCGACGCGCGCCGCGTGCGGACCACGAAGGCCACGGCTTCGTCGTAGAGCGGGTCGGCTTCGGCGTCCGGTGTGTCGCCGAACAGGTCTTGGGTCGCGCCTTCGGAAGCGGGGCCGTCGAGAATCCCTTCCTCATATTGCGGCTCGCCGAACTGCTTCAGATATTCGACGATCCGATGCACTTCCTCGTCGGCGACGAACGCGCCGTGCACACGCTGCGGATAGCCGGTGCCCGGCGGCAGGAACAGCATGTCGCCCTGGCCGAGCAGGGATTCGGCGCCCATCTGGTCGAGAATCGTGCGCGAGTCGATCTTCGACGAAACCTGGAAGGCAACGCGTGTGGGGATGTTGGCCTTGATGAGGCCGGTAATGACGTCGACTGAGGGACGCTGCGTGGCGAGGATTAGGTGGATACCGGCCGCGCGGGCTTTCTGCGCGAGACGGGCGATCAGTTCTTCAATCTTCTTGCCTGCGACCATCATCAGGTCGGCCAGCTCGTCGATCACGACCACGATCAATGGCAGCGTCGCGAGCGGCTCAGGGGCTTCGGGCGTCAGCGAGAACGGATTGCCGAGTTTCTTGCCGGCGGCCTCGGCGTCGCGGATTTTCTGGTTGAAGCCCGCGAGGTTGCGCACGCCGACAGCCGACATCAGCCGGTAGCGCTTCTCCATTTCGCCGACGCACCAGTTGAGCGCGTTGGCGGCAAGCTTCATGTCCGTGACGACCGGTGCGAGCAGGTGCGGAATGCCTTCATAGACCGACAGCTCGAGCATCTTCGGGTCGATCATGATCAGCCGCACTTCTTCGGGTGTCGCCTTGTAGAGCAAGGACACGATCATCGCGTTGATCGCCACCGATTTGCCCGAACCGGTCGTGCCGGCCACCAGCATATGCGGCGCCTTGGCCAGGTCGGCCACCACGGGATGGCCGGTGATGTCCTTGCCCATCGCGAGCGTGAGCATGGAGTGCGAGTGCTGATAGACATTCGCCTCGAGAATTTCTGACAGGCGGATGGTCTGCCGCTTCGCGTTCGGCAACTCGAGACCCATGCAGGTCTTGCCGGGAATCGTTTCGACCACGCGGATCGACGTGAGACCGAGGCCGCGCGACAGGTCCTTCATCAGGCCTACGATCTGGCTGCCGCGCACGCCGAGCGCGGGCTCGACTTCGAAGCGCGTGATCACCGGGCCCGCCGATGCGCCTACTACCGTCACCGGCACCTTGAACTCCTGCAGGCGCTGTTCGATCAACTGGCCGGTTTCGGCGAGGCGTTCTTCCGAGACGGGTTCGACGTCAGTGTCGGCGCGCGCGAGCAGGTCGAGCGTCGGTAGTTCGACCATCGACGCAGCGGGTGCGTGGAATTCGAACACCGTCGGTGCGTGGCCGCGCACAGGCGGGCGCGGCGCGATGGGTTCGTTGGCCGGTTCGCTGCGCGGCAGGGTGAGCGGCGCGGGGGCGGGGCCGTCCAGGGGGGCGGTGACGGCGTCGTCGGCTTCGTTGTCGGTTTCGCCAAAAGTCGGCGCGAGGGCTCGGGCGGCAGTTGTCGCCGCAGTGTGGTCGGGCGGGCCGTCGTCGAGACTGTCGATGGTTGCTTCCAGCGGTTCACGTGTGGCTTGAGCCTCGATGCTCGTTACGTTCGCCGCAGCGAAGCTGGGGAAACGGACGACGTTCGATGCGGCAGGGGCGGGTGCGGCCGCTGGCGTTGCAGCTTGAAGCGGTGGAGACGTTGGCGTAACGCTCGGCGCGCGTGAGCTGTAGTCTGGACCGGCAGCTTCGGTGACTATATGCACGGGCGCGTTCGGTGACGCGGCGGGAAGCGCAGCGACGGCGTCAATTTTTACGACGGCGTCAATTTCTGTTTCCCATGGCGCGAGCGTTTTGTCGATGACGACTTCCGCTGCCGGTGCGGGCGTCATGTTCGCGGCGGCTGTCGGGTCGACGTTCGCGGTGGGCGTCGCCATTGTCGTGCTTTGCGCGACTATGGTCTCTGCCACGGTTGCGGGTTCCCAAGTGTCGGGCGTCGCCGGCGCTGACGTCTCTGCGATGGGTTCGGAGCGCAGCAGGGCGGCTTCGTCCGCCGCAGAGGCTGGTGCCGTCGGCGCGGCGGTCGATGCCTCGCGAATGTCTGCGCGCGGGGACGTGTCTGCCAGCACCTTGAGCGAAGGGGCGTCGACAGCAGCGAGACGTGACGTGGCGACGGGCGCTTCAATGGGATCTTCCGACTGCGCCGACGCGGCCGGTTGAGCGTTCGAGTGTGAGATGACGGGAGCTTGTGCGGCGGTCGACGCGAGGCCCGCGATCGGTGCCATCGGCACCGCAGCGGCGTATTCCGTTGCGCTCGGTCCCGGCATCGCCGCGACGGGTTCATCCGCCGGCGCGCTGCTAGTGGGCTGCCCAGCTTCCGGCGGCACGATCGGCCACGTCACCGGTTCGGTAAGCTCAGGGGTCGCAACGGGCGCCTGGGTCGCCAACTGGCCGGACAGATCGGCGCTGGAGTTGCCGTCCGTCGCTGCCCCGTTCGCTGGCGTTGACGTTGACGTCGACATTGGCGCCTCAAGCGCTGCATCTTCCGCGTCCGGCGTAGCAGGCGCGTCGCTCGTGATCCTGATCGTCTCGGGACCGGTGCGTCGAGCGAGGCTGGCGCCTGCAATCGTAGTCCAGCGTGCGGCGTTCTCTTCGATGCTGCGCAGCGTCTCCTGCACGCTGGCGGGCGGAGTGATGCGTTCGGTCGTCGCGGCGGGCCGGGAAAAGCTCGGAGCGCGCGAACCGGAGATGTCCGAACGCCGACGCGTCTCAGCCGCGTTGGCGACTGGCCGCTGCGCTTGCATCGGAGTGGGCGGCGGCGCGTTGCGCGTGGCCGCGGACGGTGTGCTGGGGCGCACCGGTTGGCTGACGTGTTGCATCGACGGCGCGCGGTTCACGGCTGTCATGGAGCTCGGCGTCGTGCCAGATGAGCTCGGCCGGCCAGGTGAGCGGCCATCGAGGTTCACCGCGGAGTGGCCCGTGACGCGAGCGCCGCCTATACCCGAACCCGTGCCAATCCCCGTGCCGAAGCCCGAGGCCGCATTGGCGCTCACGCCTGCGCCTGCGCCGAGGCCAGTACCGGAGCTAACGCTCGAAGCCGCGCCGACGCCCGAAGCCGAGCCAAAACCTGAACCAGCGCGGGTACCGTCGCCGGCACCCACACCACGCGCTGCCGCGGCACCGCGCGGCGTCGAGCCCGGCTCGCGCAACCAGCCCGCTGGCGCGACGGGTTCAGCTGGTGTCCAGGGAGCGGCCTTATCGAGCGCCACGCCGGGCTTCTGCGCCGGCGACGGTCCGCCGCCTTGCCGAACTGGCGTGCCAACCCGCAATCGGCCAGTGCTATCTGCTGCCGCCTGACCGCGCGCCGCCGCATTCCCCGCTCGCCAACCTGCGTTGCCTTGCGCTGCGGTCCCGCGCGCGTCGCCTCCCAGCGCATCCTTGCCCGGCGCTTCCTTCCCGCTAGCCTGGCCAGCTGCGCCCGCACTCACTCCACGTGTCGCGGCCGGCGGCCGCCATACGGTTGGACGTGCGTAGCGGCCCTTGGTCTTCGGGGCCATCGTGTTGGTCGGGGTCGACGCATACGGGGGCAGCGTGTCGTCGATACTGCTGCGCCGGCGCGCGTCCTCATCGCGTTTGGCAAGCCCGCGGCTCAGGCCGAGGCCGAATGCGCCGTCCGCCCACATGGCGACGCTGCTCCAGCGAAACTCGAGCAGCCACGGCAGGCTCACGGCCAACAACCCGAGCATGACGAGCGGCGTGCCGATGTGTCCCAGCAGCCGGCCGAAGCCGCCCGCCAGCGCGTGCCCAAAACCGTCGACGCCCACCATGCCGAGCAGCGACGCTTCCAGCGTGCAGCTCGCCACGAGGACGCAGATAAAGCCGAGCCAGAGCCGGATCGTGCCGGGCCCGCGCACGCCGACGCCGCCTGGCAGCACAGACTTCACAAGACGCCACAAGAGAGGGAGGAACCAGACGGCTGACCCGCCGAACCAGCCGAAAACTACCGTGTGCATGCTAGACATCAACGAATGACGGATCCGCGAAAACGCAACCCGTCGAGTTTAAACCGGCGAAGCACGACGCTTCGAAGACAGCGGCAAGCGGGCCTGCACCTGCTTGACCTGCTTGAAAAACCGGACAGTGCGCGGCCCAGCCTGAACGGGCGTCGTTGATCGCCGCGACGCTCAGGCTGCCAGCCGCCCGCACGCTCATCATTGAGCGTGCCGCGCGAAAACCAGCTTGTCGCCATTGTCGAGGATCAATTGCAACTCCTGCGGCGTGCGCATCTGCACGCCGGTGTGGTCGATGTGTCCCAGCGCGTCGAGATAAGCGGCTTCGACCTGGCCGCCCGGCGTCGCGCACGCCATCCGCGTTCCGCCCAGCGTCCCGAAGCTCAGCTTGCCGTCCTTCAGGGCGTAGGTGCCCATATAACGGTTGCATCCGGAGAAGCCGCTCGCGTGGCGCTGGCCGGTAGCCGTCGACAGCGTGAGCGTGATCGGCATACCGCTGTCGCCGCTGGGAATGGCGCGCATCGTGCCGTCCGCCTGCTTCCAACTGGTGAGGTCCCAAGACGTGTCGTCGAGCAATTGCGTCGCCGCCGGGTTGAACGGGTCAGGCGGCGGCGCTTTGGCATCCGGGTGCGTGGGCATGGAGCAGGCGGTCAACAGCGCGGCAACGCTCAGCGCGGCGAGCGTCGTGCGGGTTGGCAGACGCAAGCGCGAGCCGGACGGCGCAAGCCGGGGCGCGGCGGATGGTGCAACACGGGTTGCAAAAAACGGTGCAAAAACCGTTGCAACACGGGGTGCAAAGAGCGCTGCAACGAGACGCGCAACACGTCGCGCTGAAGACGTTGGGAACATGGCGTCGGTCCTCTTCAAACTGGCGAAGGCGTAAGGGTAACGCACTCGGGTTGCCGCACGCGAGCGCTCTGCGCCCGGCGCTGCGCGCCCGGTGCAGAGGTTGCGCATGTTAACATCGCTGATCTACCCATTCCATCTCATCTGACATTTTTCTGGAGACCCCATGCAGATCGGCCAACGGATCGGCACCCCGCTTTCGAACTCGGCGACGCGCGTGATGCTGCTCGGCGCGGGAGAACTGGGCAAGGAAGTGATCATCGCGTTGCAGCGCCTCGGCGTGGAAGTGATCGCGGTCGACCGTTATCCGAACGCACCGGGTCATCAGGTCGCACATCGCGCCCATGTGATCGACATGACCGATCGCGCCGCGTTGCGCGCGCTGGTCGAACAGGAACGGCCGCATCTGATCGTGCCGGAGATCGAAGCCATCGCCACTGACGCGCTTGCCGCGATTGAAGCTGACGGTCTGGCCGAAGTGATCCCCACCGCGCGCGCCACACAACTGACGATGAACCGCGAAGGCATCCGTCGTCTCGCTGCCGAAGAGCTCGGATTGCCGACCTCGCCGTACGCGTTCGCGGATTCGCTCGAGGAACTGAAGGCGGGCATCGCGAAGGTGGGCTATCCGTGCGTCGTCAAGCCGGTGATGTCGTCGTCGGGTAAGGGGCAGTCGGTGTTGAAGAGCGATGCCGACGTCGAACCCGCCTGGCAATACGCGATGGCCGGCGGCCGCGTCAATCATGGCCGCGTGATCGTCGAAGGTTTTATCGACTTCGAGTACGAAATCACGCAATTGACCGTGCGTGCGATCGATCCGGCAACGGGCGAGACCAGCACGTATTTCTGCGATCCGATTGGCCACGTGCAGGTTGCCGGCGACTACGTCGAGTCCTGGCAGCCGCAGCCGATGAGCCCGCTCGCGCTCGAGCGGTCCCGCGAAATCGCGCACAAGGTGACGGCGGCACTCGGTGGCCGCGGCCTGTTTGGGGTGGAACTTTTCGTGCGCGGAAATGACGTATGGTTTTCGGAAGTGAGTCCGCGTCCGCACGACACGGGTCTCGTCACGCTGTGCTCGCAACGTCTGTCCGAGTTCGAGTTGCATGCGCGGGCGATTCTCGGTTTGCCGGTGGATACGTCGCTGCGCGCGCCGGGTGCGTCAGCGGTGATCTACGGGGGTCTGGACGAAGCGGGCATCGCGTTCGAAGGCGTGGCGGCTGCGCTGGCCGTGCCGGATGCCGATCTGCGGCTGTTCGGCAAGCCGGAGAGCTTCGTCAAGCGTCGCATGGGTGTGGCGCTCGCCACCGGTGCCGACACTGATGAAGCCCGCGCCCGCGCGAAGCAGGCTGCGGCAGCGGTGCGTCCGGTGTCGGCCAGTAAGCTGGCGGAGTAAGCGGCGCAGTAAGGTTGGCGCTGGCGCAACTCGCGCAGTTCGTTCGTCAAGCATCCCGCAGACGCGCGAATCGTTGAAGTAATGAAGGCAGGAGAAGGACAAATGAGCTCAGACACCTGCAAGATCGCGCGGCTTCGCCGGACCGGCCGCCTCGGTGCGCTGGGCGTGCTGGTCGCGCTGTGCGCGGGGCTGGCGGGCTGCGGCCTTGCCGCTGCACCGTGCCGCGTCGCTTCTGCCGGCTTGAAGATCGTGCCGGTGGTCGGCCATGTGGCGGCCGCGCCGACCGACGCGTGCGCGGATGTGATCGATCCGTGACCGGTTTGCAGGTCAGCGGCGATTGAACCGGCGGTGAGTCTAGGCTTGATTGCCATGGCTTAATCGTCAGGGCGCGCCGGCAACCCGTCCAGACAGGTTTCAGGCAGATAAAACCACCAAGCGAGGAAGCGGATGCGGAAGCGGCTCGTTGCGGTAACAGGTGTGCTGGCAGTAGCAGCGTCGATAGGCAGTGCCTCTGCTGCGCCCCTACGCCTCGCCGAAATTCAGACAAAAGGCCGGCAGACTCACAAATACACCTGTGCTACCGGCAAGATCCTGCAGGTGACCTACTGGAACGCGGCGAATGGCCAGAGCTTCGCGCTCGTGCCCGTAAAGGGTCAGCAGATGTTGTTCGTCAATACGCTCTCCGCGTCCGGTGCGAAATACCAGGCGGGCAGCTATACCTGGTGGACCAAGGGGCCGCGCGCCGACCTCTACGATGCGACGGCGGGTGAGAACGCCCCACCGATTCTGTCCGACTGCGTCACGATTGTGCGTTAGCCGGGCAGACCGCCCACTCGCCCAAACGGCACCCAAGGCACCCGGACGGCACCCCACCTCCCCACCCAATGCTGCATCGCCGCACGCCCGGCATCAATGCTCATCTGCGCGCAGTTTTTTCTCCCAGGTAGTAAGCTGTTCCACGCGTCACGGCTTCACACGTGGCTGCGCCCGTCATCGTCTTCGATCATCCGTTCCGGATCCCCCTGCGTGGGCAGCCGTCCGCGCTCGTTCGTCAAGCGAGACTCTCAATGAAAGCATCGGATCTGTTCGTCAAGTCGCTGGAAGCCGAAGGTGTCGAATACGTATTCGGCATTCCAGGGGAAGAAAATCTCGATCTCCTCGAGTCGCTGCGCCGCTCAAAAATCAGGCTGATCCTCACTCGCCACGAACAGGCGGCCGGCTTCATGGCCGCGACGTATGGGCGTCTGACGGGCCGCATCGGCGTGTGCCTGTCGACGCTCGGTCCTGGCGCCACCAACCTCGTCACCGCAGCGGCGTATGCCCAACTGGGCGCCATGCCGATGCTGATGGTCACCGGCCAGAAGCCGATCAAGACCAGCAAGCAGGGACATTTCCAGATTGTCGACGTGGTGCGCATGATGGAGCCGCTCACCAAGTACACGCGGCAGATCGTTTCCATTGGCAATATCCCTGCGCTGGTGCGCGAAGCGGTGCGTCAGGCCGAAGAAGAACGGCCCGGCGCCACGCATCTGGAATTGCCGGAAGACGTCGCCGACGAAGAGGGGGACGGCAAGCCGATTCCCAAGAGCTTCAGCCGCCGCCCGATTGCCGAAGAAAAGGCGATCGCGCGGGCGGTCGAGGCCATTACCGGCGCGAAGCATCCGCTGCTGATGATCGGTGCGGGCGGCAATCGCAAGACCACCACCAAGATGCTGCGCGAATTCGTCGACCAGATCGGGATTCCGTTCTTTACGACGCAGATGGGCAAGGGCGTGATCGACGAGTCGCATCCCATGTGGCTCGGCAACGCCACGCTGTCCGATGGCGATTTCGTGCACCGCGCCATCGATCACGCGGACTGCATCATCAATGTTGGCCACGACGTGATCGAGAAGCCGCCGTTCTTCATGCGCGCCGGCGACTCGGGTGAGAAGACCGTGATTCACGTCAATTTTCTCGGCGCCGAAGTCGATCCGGTGTATTTCCCGCAGATTGAAGTGGTGGGCGATATCGCCAATGCGGTGTGGCAACTCAAGGAGAGTCTCAAGCAGCGCCAGGAACACTGGGACTTTTCGCGCTTCAAGGAGATCAAGCAGCACTTCGAAGAGCATCTGATCAAAGGCCAGCTCGACAACCGTTTCCCGATGTACCCGGTGCGGATCGTCAACGATGTCTACGAGACGACGCCGGTGGACGGCATCGTGTGTCTGGACAACGGCATGTACAAGATCTGGTTCGCGCGTTACTACCGTGCCCACGAGCCGAACTCGCTGCTGCTCGACAACGCGCTTGCCTCGATGGGGGCGGGGTTGCCGTCGGCGATTGCGACCAAGATCGTGCATCCGGACCGCAAGGTGATGGCCGTGTGCGGCGACGGCGGCTTCATGATGAATTCGCAGGAGCTCGAGACGGCGGTGCGTCTGAAGCTCGATCTGGTGGTGCTGATTCTGCGCGACGACGCCTTCGGGATGATCCGCTGGAAGCAGGAAAACATGAACTTCCCTGACTACGGCATGACGCTGAAGAACCCCGATTTCGTGGCCTATGCACAGAGCTACGGGGCACAGGGTCATCGCATTTCATCGGCAGAGGAATTTGCGCCGCTCCTGCGTGAATGCTTTGCGACGCCGGGTGTGCATGTGATCGATCTGCCGATCGACTATTCGGACAACGAGCGCGTGCTGAACCGCGAGATCAAGCGCCTGAGCGCGCAACTCTGAACGCAGGCGGGGCATGCGGTTTGCTGCGTGGAACCGCTTGGGACAGCTCGCATCAAGGAGAACGTGTCATGTTGAACAAGACTTACCCGTACTACCTCGCCAATGTTGCGGTGGCAGCCAATACCGATCTCGAAGTCACCGACAAGTTTAGCGGCGAGGTGGCCACCCGCGTCGCGATGGCGGATGCCGCGGCGATTGATAAGGCGATCGGCTACGCCGTCGACGCGATGCCCGCC
This sequence comes from Paraburkholderia sp. EB58, assembly GCF_050436665.1. NCBI lineage: Bacteria > Pseudomonadati > Pseudomonadota > Betaproteobacteria > Burkholderiales > Burkholderiaceae > Paraburkholderia > Paraburkholderia sp. EB58. The sequence goes on from NZ_JBNDMQ010000052.1 coordinate 24,580, forward strand.
ATGCGCGAGTTTCCACCGTTCAAACGCCAGGCCGTGCTCGAACACTGCGTGAGCCGTTTTCGCGAGCGCTACGACGAACTGGCGATGGCACTGTGCATCGAAGCCGGCAAGCCGATCAACGATTCGCGCGGCGAAGTCACGCGGCTGATCGACACGTTCAAGGTGGCCGCGGAGGAAGCGGTGCGCATTGACGGTGAGATCGTCAATCTGGAGATTTCGCCGCGCGCGAAGGGCTATCACGGCTATGTGAAGCGCGTGCCGATCGGGCCGTGCTCGTTCATCTCACCGTTCAATTTTCCGCTCAACCTGACCGCGCACAAAGTGGCGCCGGCACTGGCCGTGGGCGTTCCGTTCGTGCTGAAACCGGCCAGCCGCACGCCGGTCGGGGCGCTGATCATGGGCGAAATCCTCGCGGAAACGGATCTGCCCAAGGGCGCGTTTTCGATCTTGCCGGCCCATCGCGATGGCGCGGACCTGTTCACCACCGATGAGCGGTTCAAGCTGCTGTCCTTCACCGGTTCGCCGGCAGTGGGCTGGGAGCTGAAGAAAAAGGCCGGCAAGAAGAAGGTGATTCTGGAGCTGGGCGGCAACGCGGCGGCGATTGTGGACGGCGATCAGGGCGGCAAGCTCGACTATGTGGTCGACCGGCTGGCGTTCGGCGCGTTCTATCAGTCGGGGCAGAGCTGTATCGGCGTGCAGCGGATTCTCGTCCACTCGAGCATCTACGACACGCTGCGCGAGAAGCTGATCGCAAAGACGAAGTCGCTGATCATGGGCGATCCGAAGGACGAGAAGACGTTTGTCGGGCCGATGATCTCCGAATCGGAGTCGAAGCGTCTGGCCGGCTGGATGGAGAGCGCGGTGCAGGACGGTGCGAAGATCGTGGCCGGCGGCAAGGTGGACGGCGCGAACTTCGAGGCGACCCTGCTCGAAGGTGTGAAGCGCGATTCGGACCTGTACCGCAAGGAAGCGTTCGGTCCGGTGGCGATCCTGGAGCGTTTCGACGACTTCGAGAAGGCGCTCGCGGCCGTCAACGATAGCGACTTTGGCCTGCAGGCGGGCGTATTCACGGATTCGCTCGCGCATGCCCACCAGGCGTGGGACCGGCTGGACGTGGGCGGTGTCGTGATTAACGACGTGCCGTCGTTCCGCGTGGACAACATGCCGTATGGTGGGGTAAAGGACTCCGGGTTGGGGCGCGAGGGCATCCGTTACGCCATCGAGGATATGACCGAGCTGCGGCTGATGGTGATGCGCGAGACGTGGTAAGTGGGCGACGGGTGATGGCTGGCCGAGGCGCTGGCGCCTCCGCCGGGCCGGTTGGTGGTCTAAGCGCCGCGTGTCTCCAATGCCGGCCGCTGACGCCTCGTCGCACGCAGAGCGGGGTTGGCGCACTGCTGCGCCGCTGTCACAGGACTGTCGTCTGCGTGCCCTAGTCTGTGCGAGCCTGTGGTCGTTCCCCGCATGCCGTCGCCTGCCTGGCCGGGGCGTGAGCAGAAAGCGGGCGCGTGCGCCATGAGTGTTTTTGCTGAAGTGCTACAATACCGGCCTTTCCGGCGGGTGTTTCCGTCGGCCGGAGCCGGCTGCATCCTTCCCTGACTAAATCGGGTACCGTGCGGCACGCCGTGGCTCCGCTTCATCCTGATGCCCTCCGCGGCCCCGGCCGCTGCCGCGCCCCCCGCGCAGGCGCATTTTTAGCGAAAGCCACCATGTCCGACACAGCTGTCACGCCCAGTACCGCGACCTTTGACCAGTTTGGCCTCGCGCCCGACATCCTGAGAGCGATTGTCGAGCAGGGCTACACCACGCCCACGCCGATCCAGGAGCAGGCGATCCCTGTCGTGTTGTCAGGTCGCGACGTCATGGGCGCTGCCCAGACGGGTACCGGCAAGACCGCGAGCTTTTCGCTGCCGATCATCCAGCGACTGCTGCAGCACGCGAGCACGAGCGCTTCGCCGGCTCGCCACCCGGTGCGCGCGCTGATTCTCACGCCGACCCGCGAATTGGCCGACCAGGTTGCCGCCAACGTGCATGCTTACGCGAAGCATACGGCGCTGCGCAGCGCGGTGGTGTTCGGTGGAGTGGATATGAATCCGCAGTCCGAGCAACTGCGCCGCGGCGTCGAGATCCTGATCGCGACGCCTGGGCGTCTGCTCGATCACGTGCAGCAGAAGACAGCCAATCTGGGCCAGGTGCAGATGCTGGTGCTGGATGAAGCCGACCGCATGCTAGACATGGGCTTCCTGCCGGATTTGCAGCGCATTCTGAATCTGCTGCCGAAGGAACGTCAGACCCTGCTGTTTTCGGCGACCTTCTCCGGTGAAATCAAGAAGCTGGCCGCGACGTATCTGCGCAACCCGCAGACTATCGAAGTGGCACGCAGCAATTCGACGGCCACCAATGTCACGCAGACCGTCTATGAAGTGGCCGAAGGCGACAAGACGGGCGCGGTGGTGCAATTGATTCGCGAGCGCGGTCTGAAGCAGGTGATCGTGTTCTGTAACAGCAAGATCGGCGCGAGCCGTCTGGCGCGAAGTCTCGAGCGCGATGGTGTCGTGGCGACCGCAATTCACGGTGATCGCACGCAGAGCGAGCGCATGCAGGCTCTCGACGCTTTCAAGCGTGGTGAGATTGAGGCTTTAGTGGCGACTGATGTCGCTGCGCGTGGGCTCGATATTGTCGAATTGCCGGCTGTGATTAATTTCGATCTGCCGTTCAATGCCGAAGATTATGTGCATCGGATCGGGCGTACCGGGCGGGCTGGGGCGTCGGGCGATGCGCTTTCTTTGTGTAGCCCGAATGAGCGCAAACAACTCGCCGATATCGAGAAGCTGATCAAGCGGCCGCTTGATGTGCAACGGCTTACCGTGGATGTGCCTGTGCGGCACCATCATGAAGAGCGTAGTCCGCGGCGTGAGCGGGAAGGGCGTGAGGAGCGCGGTGGTGGCCGTCGGCGTGCTTCTGGTTCTGGTGCTGCTTCGTCTTCGTTTGAGCGGCCGCATCATCATCGGCAAGCGCCTGTCGATGATTTTTTCTCCAGGCCGTATGAGCCGTCGCCTTCTAGTCGTAAAGCCGATGAAGTTGCTGATGTTGGTGTCACTAAGGTGGCTTCCAAGCAGCCGCTTGCTGCGTTGCTGGGTGGGTTTGGGATGCCTGTTCGGAAGAGTACTTCGTCGTAACTTGGCTTGTTTGCCTCCGGCGGTTTTTTGGGGGCGCTCTTCGGGTGTTGGCCTTTCCTTGCTTGCTTAGTGGTCGATTGGCGTTGCCCCTGTGCGGGGCGGCACCTACTTTTCTTTGCCGGCCGCAAAGAAAAGTAGGCAAAAGAAAGCGGGCTCACACCGCCAGCTTGTAGGTGTCCACCTCTGTGTCCCCCCCCCGGTAGTGGTCCGAGACGAGTTGCGCTCTCGCACCGCTCCCCCCCGTGACACAGCAGTCATCCGCTCCAGCGTGCGCTGCGCGCCGCCGATGGGTCATTCTCCCTTCGGTCTTTACTTTCCCTGTTTGTGCCCCGTGCTGGCTTCGCGCCGCGATTTGATCGTTCGTCGTCCCCGCACAAATTAGTCGCGGCGTTATTGCGCCACTTTCTCACCGCATTACTGCTTCATTTGAAGCGTCTTGCCCAGGCTTTTGTCGCGGCGTCGTAGAACGATTCCAGCGAGGTGTGCTTCTGGCCGTCCACGTTCACTTCCAGGATCAGGTGCCGTGCCGCCGCGTGCAGTGCATCCAGCGGGCGGTTCGCGTCGAGCGCCGTTGCGCCGGTTTGCTTGCTTAGCTTCTCGCCTTCGCTGTTCGTTACCACCGGGACATGCAGGTACGCCGGTGTCGGGACGCCCAGGCAATGCTGCAAATAAATCTGACGCGCCGTCGAGTCCAGCAAGTCCGCTCCCCGCACAATGTGCGTGATACCCGCGTCGGCGTCGTCCACCACCACCGCCAGTTGATACGCCCACTGGTCGTCCGCTCGCCGCAAAACAAAATCACCAACCTCTGTCGCCAGGTTCTGGGTCTGCACACCCTGCCAGCGGTCGTCGAACGTGATCGTCGCAGTGCTCCGTTCCGTGATTCCTGCAGCGTCTTCGGCAGTTTTCCCCGCAGTATCTCGGTCAGCATCCAGCGCAGTTTTTGCCGCGGCGTCGCCGCCGGCTTTCGCTGCAGCGTTCCATGCAGAGGCGCTGGCGTTCCCCGCAGCCTTCCAGGCAGCGGCCTCTCCGACGTTTCCCGCTGCGTCCCGAGCAGAGGCCGCGCCGGCGTTTTCCCCGTCATCCCCGTCCGGTACGCGCAGCCGCCATGCGCGCGCAGGTTTGCCGTGCAGGCCGTTGCGGCATGTGCCCGGGTAAGCAAGGGTGGTGTTGCGGGCGCGGGCGTTTAGCAGCGAATCGCTGATCTCTTTGCGTGTACAGCCGCACGGATACACAAGGCCCGCGCCCCGGAGCTGGTCCAGCGCCTGTTGGTAGCGTCCGATGCGCTCGCTTTGCCAAGTGGGCGGTTCGTCTGCGCGTAGGCCGAACTGGTCGAGCGTCGCCAGGATGTCCTCGGCTGCGCCAGGCACTGTTCGCGGTCCGTCGATGTCCTCGATCCGGACCAGCCACACGCCCTCATGCGCGCGTGCGTCCAGCCAGCTCGCAAGTGCGCTGACCAGCGAGCCAAAATGCAATGGCCCTGTAGGAGACGGGGCAAATCGGCCGCGGTAGCTCATGTTCGGGTTTTCGGTCCGGTGCCGCTCTCGCTCTTGCTCCGACGCTTGCGCGTTGCCGCCGCTGATCCAAGGGCCTTCATGCAGAGCGTCGGCTCACCTATCGGGAGACGTCTCGGCGGGAGACGTCTCGGGCCGCGTATCGAATCACGCGTGGGATCGTCATCCACGCACGATGCCACGCAAGAATCCGCGCGCAATAGCCGTCTCGGCCATCACGCTGCGCGCGCGGCGTTCCGCTCCGGATGGCATTCCGGGCACGTTTTGCCGGGGACGTAGAGCGGTGACAGTTGGGCCTCCGGGCTTACCACCGCGCGGCAGCCGAAGCATTGCGCAGTCGCGGTCGGTTTCAGTTCGGGATCGAGCGCCGTGCGGTAGTCGAATACGAAGCACTCGCCGTGGTAATGGGCGCCACCTACTTCCTCGAAATACTTCAGGATGCCGCCTTCGAGCTGGTACACGTTCTCGATGCCCACTTCCTTCATGTGGATCGCCGCCTTTTCGCAACGGATGCCGCCTGTGCAGAAAGACACCACCGTCTTGCCTTCCAGGTCCGCGCGGTTCTGCTCAATGACTGCCGGGAACTCGCTGAATTTCGTAATGCGGTAGTCAAGCGCGTCGTCGAACGTGCCGACGTCCACTTCGAACGCATTGCGTGTGTCCAGCATCACCACCGGACGGCCTTCGTCGTCGTGGCCGCGGTCGAGCCAGGCCTTGAGTGTAGGCGCATCCACCGACGGCGCGCGCCCCAGTTCGGGGCGGATCGCCGGCTTCTTCATGGTGATGATCTCGCGCTTGAGTTTCACCAGCATGCGGCGGAATGGTTGCTTCTCAGACACGCTCTCCTTGAACTGCAGGCTCGCGAATTTGCCTTCGAACAGCGGATCGTTGCGGATGTAGTCGATAAACCCACGCGCGGCTTCCGGCGTGCCCGCGACGAACAGGTTGATGCCCTCCGGCGCGAGCAGGATCGTGCCGCGCAGACCGAGGGCGTTGCACCGCTCAGTAACGAGCGGGCGCCATTCGGCAGTGGCTTTGAGGGTCGCGAATTGATAGGCGGCGAGATTGACGATGCTCATGATGGTCCAGCGGTAAAGTGGCCCGGCGGCGCAGCAAACAGCGCAAGCGGCACAAGGTGGCCACGCGCGTGGCGCGGCCACGGCAAACAGGGCGAAACCCGTATTATCCCTCAACCGGCCGGATTGCCCGAGTCGGCCGAATGGTTATCCGGTTGAGGCAGCGCAAGACGTGGGCGTATTGTCCTGTGCAGCCCGCAATTCACACCCGCCGCGCGGCGCGCCGCCCGTGGCTCGCGGGCTATGCAAATGGTTGGCGCCGCAACGCTCATCCGCCGCGCGCGAGTCACCTCCTGGCCAGATGGCTAACGCGCCGGTTTCGACTCAAATCTTCGGAAGGGTGGAGTTACAATAACGTCCATGTCAGATCCCCGCTTCGTTCATCTCCGCGTTCACTCCGAATTCTCGATTGCCGATGGCATCGTGCGCCTTGACGACATCGTCGCGGCCGCGGCCAAAGACGGTCAGGGCGCGCTCGCCCTTACCGACCTCGGCAACGCCTTCGGCCTCGTCCGTTTCTACAAGGAAGCCCGCGGCAAAGGGGTCAAACCCATTGCCGGCTGCGACGTCTGGATCACCAATCCGGATGATCGCGACAAGCCTTCGCGCCTGCTGCTGCTGGTCAAGGACAAACGCGGCTACCTGAATCTGTGCGAATTGCTGACCAAGGCATGGCTCACAAATCAATACCGCGGCCGCGCAGAAGTTGAAGCCGGCTGGCTCGAAACCGGCCTGGGTGAGGGGCTGCTTGCACTCTCCGGTGCGCAGCAAGGCGATATCGGCATGGCGCTCGCGGCCGGCAACGAAGAAGCGGCCAAGCGTAACGCGCAACACTGGGCGAAGGTTTTCCCTAGCGGTTTCTATATCGAGTTGCAACGCTGCGGCCAACCTGGCGGCGAGGCGTACGTGCAGCAGGCGGTGACGCTGGCAGCGTCGCTGAAACTGCCAGTGGTCGCCACGCATCCGTTGCAATTCATGACGCCCGACGACTTCACCGCGCACGAGGCGCGCGTGTGTATTTCGGAAGGCGACATGCTCGCGAATCCGCGTCGCCAGAAGCGCTTCACGACCGAGCAGTATTTCCGCTCGCAAGAGGAAATGACGGCGCTGTTCGCGGACATTCCGTCGGCGCTCGCCAATACGGTTGAAATTGCCCGTCGCTGTAACCTGACGCTCGAACTCGGCAAGCCGAAGTTGCCGCTGTTCCCCACGCCGGACGGCATGTCGCTCGACGACTACCTGGTGCATCTGTCCAAGGAAGGGCTGGAAAAACGCCTCGAACAGTTGTATCCGAATGAGGCGGAGCGCGAAGCACAGCGCGAAACCTACTACAAGCGCCTCGAATTCGAGTGCGGCACGATCATCAAGATGGGCTTCCCCGGCTACTTCCTGATCGTGGCGGACTTCATCAACTGGGCCAAGAACAACGGTGTGCCGGTGGGGCCGGGCCGCGGTTCGGGCGCAGGATCGCTGGTCGCGTATGCGCTCGGCGTGACCGACCTCGATCCGCTGCGCTACAACCTGCTGTTCGAACGTTTCCTGAATCCGGAACGGGTGTCGATGCCTGACTTCGACATCGACTTCTGCCAGCACGGGCGTGATCGCGTCATCCAGTACGTGAAGGAAAAGTACGGCGCGGACGCGGTGTCGCAGATCGCCACCTTCGGCACGATGGCCGCGAAGGCAGCCGTGCGCGACATCGGTCGCGTGCTCGATCTCGGCTACATGTTTACGGACGGTATCGCCAAGCTGATTCCGTTCAAGCCCGGCAAGCACGTCACCATCGCCGACGCGATGAAGGAAGAGCCACTGCTGCAGGAGCGCTTCGACAACGAAGACGAAGTGCATCAACTGATCGAACTTGCGCAGCGCGTGGAAGGGCTGACGCGTAACGTCGGCATGCACGCGGGCGGCGTGCTGATTGCGCCCGGCAAGTTGACCGACTTCTGTCCCCTGTACACGCAGGGCGACGAAAGCGGCGTAGTGAGCCAGTACGACAAGGACGACGTTGAAGCGGTCGGCCTCGTGAAGTTCGACTTCTTGGGTCTGACCACGCTGACGATCCTCGACTGGGCCGAGCGCTATATCCGCCGTCTCGATCCGTCGAAGCAAGACTGGTCGCTCGCGCAAGTGCCGCTCGATGACCCGGCGTCGTTCTCGATCCTCAAGAAGGCCAACACGGTCGCCGTGTTTCAGCTGGAAAGCCGCGGCATGCAGGGCATGCTGAAAGACGCACAGCCTGACCGCTTTGAGGACATCATCGCGCTCGTGGCGCTCTACCGTCCGGGCCCAATGGACCTGATTCCGAGCTTCTGTGCGCGTAAGCACGGCCGCGAGGTGGTCGAGTATCCCGATCCGCGCGTCGAGCCCATCCTGAAAGAGACCTACGGCATCATGGTCTATCAGGAGCAGGTGATGCAGATGGCGCAGATCATCGGCGGTTACTCGCTCGGTGGCGCTGACTTGCTGCGTCGCGCGATGGGTAAGAAGAAGGCCGAAGAGATGGCCGAGCACCGCGCGTTGTTCCGCGAAGGTGCGGCCAAGAACGGCCTGACCGGCGAGAAGGCCGACGAAATCTTCGACTTGATGGAGAAGTTCGCCGGCTACGGCTTCAACAAGTCGCACGCTGCTGCGTATGCGCTGCTCGCGTATCACACCGCGTGGCTGAAGGCGCACCATCCGGCCGAATTCATGGCAGCGAATATGTCGCTCGCCATGGACGACACCGACAAGGTCAAGATCCTGTTCGAAGACTGCATCACGAACAAGATGGCCGTGTTGCCGCCGGACATCAATATGTCCGCGTATCGCTTCGAGCCAGTGGCGGAAGCCGACGGCAAGCGTTCAAAGACGATCCGCTATGGTCTTGGCGCCATCAAGGGCAGCGGCCAGAACGCGATCGAAGAAATCCTGCGGGCGCGCGAAGAAGGTCCGTTTATCGACCTGTTCGACTTCTGCAACCGGATCGACCGTCGCGTGGTCAATCGCCGCACGGTCGAAGCATTGATCCGCGCCGGTGCGTTCGATTCGCTCCACGCGAATCGCGCGCAGTTGATTGCGTCGGTGTCGCTAGCCATGGAAGCTGCCGACCAGGCGAGCGCCAACGCGATGCAGGCGGGCCTGTTCGACATGGGCGACGCGCCGTCGCAAGGCCACGAACTGGTCGACGAGGCCGAATGGCCCGAGAAGAAGAAGCTGCAGGAAGAGAAGGGCGCGCTCGGTTTCTATCTGTCGGGCCACCTGTTCGACGCCTACAAGGACGAAGTGCGTCGCTTCGCGCGCCAGAAGATCGGCGAGCTGAAGGAAGGCCGCGACAAGCTGATCGCGGGCGTGATCGCCTCGCTGCGCACGCAGATGACCCAGCGCGGCAAGATGCTGATCGCGCTGCTCGACGACGGCACCGGTCAATGCGAAGTGACGGTCTTCAACGAGACGTTCGAAGCCCACAAGCAACTCTTCAAGGAAGACGAACTGCTGGTGGTGCAGGGGCAGGCGCGGAACGACGCGTTCACGGGTGGCATCCGCTTTACGGTCGACACCGTGATGGATCTCGGTCGCGCGCGTTGCCGTTATGCGGAAGCCGTGAAGGTGCAGATGAACGGCAATGCCGATGCGCTTGCGCTGCGTCGCGTGCTGGAGGCGCACAGCGCCGGTGCGGATGAACCGCAAGCCGCGCAAGCACCTGCGGCGCCAACGCGGGGCGGTGGTGGCGGTGGCCGCAATGGAGGAGGCTTCGGCGGTGGAGGCTTTGGTGGTGACGGCGGCCGTCAGCGTCAGGCCGTGCAGATTCCGAATGGACTGGCGGTGCAGATCGTCTATCGCAGCGGGAACGCGGAAGGCGAGGTGCGACTCGGCGATGCCTGGCGAGTAAAGCCCACCGACGAACTGCTCGCAGCCTTGCGCGGCGAGTTCGCCGGAAGTTCGATTGAGATTGTCTATTGATAGAAAAAACGGCCCGCGCTTTCCTGCGCGGGCTGCTTAGCGGCGCCTGGCACTGGGCGCGTCAGCATCCGGCGCCCGGCCCCCTGGCCACCGGCGCAGAAGAACGCGCTTACCGCTCCCGCGAGCCCAACTGCGCCAGCTTCAGAAACCGGTAGTACACCGTCTCCGCATTGAACACCGCGATCATGAATCCGGCGCGGCCATCGAGAAATCCGCGCCGCAGCACGTAAGTGCGGATGAACGCCCACGCCCCGCGCCCGAGTGCCTTGCCGAAACTTCCGCTTTTGCCTGCCGCATGGCGCTGTTGCGCACCCGCTGTCGAGTACGCGTCCAGCTTGCGCAGCACGGTTTCGAAGTCTTCGTACGAGTAGTGCATCAGCTTGCCCGTCAGCCGCTGCGCCGGGGTGTCGAACACCAGCCGCTCGTGCACGAGGTCGTCGGAGAAACGGGCGCCGCCGCGTTTGAACAGACGCGGGATCCAGTCCGGATACCAGCCGCTATGGCGGATCCAGTGTCCGCAGAAGCTCGACAGCCGGTCCACCGCGTACACATCGGCGGCCGGTGCGGCCATCGCGGCGCGGATTGCCGCAGCCAGTTCCGGCGAGACAATTTCGTCGGCGTCGATCGAGAGGATCCAGTCAGTGTCGAGCGCGTCGAGCGCGCGGTTTTTCTGCGGCCCGAAGCCCGGCCAGTCGGCCTGCGCTAGCACTCGCGCGCCATGTGCCTGGGCAATCTCGACGGTGCCGTCGGTGCTGCCGCCGTCGATTACGACGATCGCGTCGGCGAAGGCCACCGCGGAAAGGCACTCGGCCAGGCGCGGCGCCGCATTTTTGGTGATGATGGCGACGCCGAGGGTGGTTTCTTTCATGCCTGAATAGCGTAGAGGGTGCGGAGTGGGCAAAATGCGTCGCGCAAGTATACACAGCGCGAGGCAGCCTCATCTCCGCCGCCTGTCGGCACGGGTGTTAGCCCGGCGCAACGGCTCCGGCGCCGGGATCGTCCAAGCGATTACAATGCGGTATTTTGTGCGTCTGCCCTCCGGGTGGACGCGCTGTTCGCCTTTCCAGAGGATTCCTTGAGCGCGAAGCCCACGTTAAGCAAAGTCATCGGTTCATCAGGCGACGCCTCTTCCCCGTTCGCCTTATTGCGCCGGCTTTGGCCGTATATCAAGCCGATCCTGTGGACCCTGGTTGGCGCCGTTGTCGCGATGGGCGTCAGCGCCGGCAGCGACGCGCTCATTGCGATGCTGCTCAAGCCGCTGCTGGACAAGGGCTTCGGCCCGAATGCCAGCCACAACCTGGTGTGGCTGGTGCCGCTCGGCATGATCGCACTTGCGTTGGTACGAAGCGTCAGCCAATACGCTTCGGGATATCTGATTGCCTACGTATCGAATACGATCCTGCTTCGCTTGCGCCTCGAGATGTTCGACCGGCTGGTCCACGCCAGCGTGGGCTTCTTCCAGCGTGAAACCGCCAGTACCGTCATCAACGCAATCGTCTTCGAGGTCAACCAGATTCTCAACGTGCTGCTGGGCGTGATGGTCACGCTCGTGCGCGATTCGCTAACGGTCTTCTTTCTGCTCTGCTATCTGTTCTATCTGGACTGGAAGTTGACCCTGATCCTCGCGGTGATGCTGCCCACCATCGGCTGGGTGACCAGCAAGATCAACCGGAAGCTGCGCCGGCTCAACCGCGAAAACCAGATGCTCACCAACGAGTTGTCGTACATCGTCGAAGAGACGGTGGCCGGCTACAAGGTGGTCAAGGTGCACAACGGCGAAAAGTACGAGGCCGACCGCTTTGCCGAAATGAGCCGGCGCCTGCGCGGGTACTCGCTGCGCATGGTGACTTCCGGCGGGCTGGCTCAGCCGCTTACGCAGTTTCTGGCGGCGATCGCGCTCGCTGTCGTCGTCACGATTGCGGTCGTGCAATCGGCGCATGGGGACACCACGGTCGGCGGCTTTGTCTCGTACATCACGTCGATGCTGCTGATCGTCTCGCCGCTGAAGCACGTGATGGACGTCAACCAGCCGCTGCAACGCGGCTTGACCGCGGCCGAACTGATCTTCGGCCTGATCGACGAGCCGTCCGAGCCGCAAGGCGGCGGCAAGCCGCTCGAGCACGCCTCGGGCGAGGTCGAGTTCCGCGACGTCTCGTTCAACTACGGCGCGACCAGCACGCACGACCGGCATACGCTCGACCGCGTCTCGTTCAAGGTCGCGCCGGGCGAAATGGTGGCCTTGGCCGGCCCGTCGGGCAGCGGCAAGACCACCCTCGTCAATCTGCTGCCGCGTTTCTTCGATCCGACCGACGGCGAGATCCTGGTCGATGGCGTGGCGTTGCCGGAATACGGCATTCACGCGCTGCGCAGCCAGATTGCAATGGTGAGCCAGGACGTCGTGCTGTTCAACGACACGATCGCGCACAACGTCGCCTACGGTCAACCGGCGGATCCGGAGAAGGTCAAGGCTGCGCTGCAGGCTGCGAACCTGTGGGACACCGTACGGTCCATGCCGAAGGGCACCGAGACGCTGGTCGGCGACAACGGCCTGATGCTTTCGGGCGGTCAGCGCCAGCGCCTCGCGATCGCGCGCGCCATCTACAAGGATGCGCCAATTCTGATCCTCGACGAGGCCACCTCGGCGCTCGATTCGGAATCGGAACGCCATGTGCAGTCCGCGCTGGAAACGCTGATGAAGGGGCGCACCACGCTCGTCATCGCGCACCGGCTGTCGACCATCGAACGCGCGGACCGGATTCTCGTGCTGGAAGCAGGGCGTATCGTCGAACGCGGCAGTCATCGCGAACTGCTGGAGCAAGACGGTCTGTACGCGCATCTGCACCGCATCCAGTTCCAGCAGAACGCGGCCTGATGCACTGTGCTGCGTTGAAAGTTAAACGCATACTTGGTGTGCTCTAATCCGTGCCGTGCCGCGGCACGTTCGCTGAGCGCGGGCGTGCCGCGGCCGGCGGGAAGCCATGCTCGGCCGCCTTTCCCTTGACGTTTGACCCGACGCCCCGCGCGTGCCCGTCTGAATAATGAAAATCGGACTCTCCAGTAATGCGCTGAAACATAGTGGCGGCCTCGAGCGCTATGCGATGGATCTGGTGCGCGGCTTCGCTGCCGCGGGCATCGAGCTGGCGTTCTTTGCGCGCCGTTTCGACATGTCGGTGCCGGAAAGCCGGATGGTCGAGCGGCATCGTATCAAGGTCTCGTTCCTGCCCGGCAAGCTGCGCGACCGCTGGTTCTCCTGGCGGCTGCGCCGCGCGCGCCGCGCCGCCAAGGTCGACGTGCTGATCGGCTGCAACCGCGTCGACTCGTCCGAGATCGCAATTTGCGGCGGCACCCACCTCGGTTTCCTGCGCGCCACCGGGCGGCCGGAAAAGCGTTCGGACAGCTGGCAGATTGCGCTCGAGCACCGCCAATACGAGCAGTCGAGCGTGATCGTCGCGCATTCGCAGTTGATGCATGACGAGCTGCGCGAACTCTACGGTGTCGAAGAAACGAAGATCCGCGTGCTGTATCCGCCGGTCGACGGCGCGCGCTTCACGCCCGTGGACCCCGCACGGCGTGCCGAACTGCGGCGCAAGTTCGGCTTCGCGGATCACGAAGTCGTCCTGCTGTTTCCCTCGAGCAGTCACGAGCGCAAGGGCCTGCCGCTGATCGAAGCCGCGCTGCGCGATACCGCTTTGCCCGTGGTGCTTGCGGTGGCGGGGCGTCCGCCCGCGCGCACCTCGGAACGGGTGCGCTACATCGGCTACGTGAAGGACATCGAGGACGGCTACCGCGCCGCCGATTTCACGTTGCTCGCGTCGAAGTACGAGCCGTTTGGACTCGTCGGCGTCGAATCGGTGATGTGCGGCACGCCGGTGATCTTTCCGTCGAGCATCGGTTGCTGCGACGCGATCGCGCCGCACGCGAAGTTCGTCTTCGCACCGGATGACGAGGCGGACCTGCGCGCGACTCTCGAGCGTGCCGTACAGCAGCGGCTCGCCGCAGCGCCGCGGGAGCAGGCCGAAGTGGCGCACGGCGCGGTGCTGTACGACGCCAGCGTGGCCGGCCACGTCGACGCCCTGCTGGCGTTGGCGAGGCGTATCCGCGGCGAGAATTGACTGATGCACTTGGGGTGCCGGAAACGCTTGCCTGTCCTCGGTGAAATCCCGCACAGCCCCGTCCGTCCTGCGGTCCAGCCGGGCGCCCATGTTATACTTTTTGCATATAGAGCCTGTGGTTCGACCACGAGCCAGTCACTCCATTTTTTCACTTCGCTTTCAGTGTCGGCGCAGTCAGACCGCGGGTGCAGGTTGCCCGCAGCCACCGCGTCAGCGTTGCCGTGCGCGCCTCCGGGTGGCATTGAAGCGAGAGTCATCGACAAGAAGACTGCTGGAGATTCTGCATGGGGAACGCCACCTCAAGCCGGGTACCGGCGCCTAGCCAGATCGCGGACGCGAGCAACGTGCCGATGACCCAATGAGCCGACTTTCCGGGCGTATTCGCATCTTTGCGCGTGCCATTCCGCGCCTCGTTTTAAAGCCCTTGCGCCGCCAGCCGTCGTCGGTGCAACGCATTCTCCTTGCGCACCATTTGTTGCTCGGCGACACGTTGCTGCTGACGCCCTTGCTGGCCAAGCTGCGTGCGCAATATCCGCAGGCGCAGATCGACCTCACCTGTCCGAAGGCGATCGTGCCGCTTTACGCAGGGCGGCCGTTTGGCGTGAACGCCTTGCCGTTCGACCCGCGTGACCTCGCCTCCGTCAAGGCGGTGCTCGACTCCGGACCGTATGATCTCGGCTTTGTGCTTGGTGACAACCGGCATAGCTGGCTCGCGCTCGGCGCGGGCTGCCGCTGGATCGTGGCGCATGCCGGCGACGTGCCCGCATGGAAGAACTGGCCGGTCAATCAGAGCGTGCCGTATCCCGATACGCCGGCAGCGTGGGCAGATCTGGCAACCGAACTGGTAGATGGGCCGCCGCCCCGCGCTTACCGGCCCGCCGACTGGCCGGCCCCCCGGCATGCGGCGTTGCCGGATGCCGATCTGCTGGCGCATCCTTACGTCGTCCTGCATCCTGGCGCGAGTACCGAAGTCAAGCGCTGGCCCGATGCGCGCTGGCGTGAACTTGCGCAGCGGGTCGAGTCACTCGGCTATATTCCCGTGTGGAGCGGCGGTCCGGGCGAGGCCGAACTGATACGCACCATCGATCCGGACCCGCATCATCCGAATATGGCGGGGCGGGTCGGACTCGGCGAGTTGTGGCATCTGTTTGCCGGTGCCAATGCCGTGGTGTGTCCGGATACGGGCGTCGCGCATCTGGCGCGCCTGATCGGCGTGCCGACGGTCGCGCTATTCGGCCCAGGCAACGCGCAGATTCATGGCGCGGGCCGCTATTGGAGTGAGGTGCCGTTCGCACCGGTGACGATTGCGCAGATGCCGTGCCGCGATCAACCGTTTATTTTCCGGCGCGAGGTTGCATGGGTTCGGCGCTGTGACCGTAACTGGAAGACCTGTGTTGCCTGGAAGGGCGATCACGCTGACTGCATGGGGCGCATCTCGGTCGAATCGGTGTACCACGCATTGCAAAACGTTCTGATGGAAGTGTAATGACTAACACGTTCGCGCGCGTTGAGCGCGTCCTGTGGATTGCGTGTCCGGTTATCCTGTTCGCGGTGATGTTCGGCCACATGACAGCCATCGTGTTCATCGCGCTGGCGCTGCTCGCGCTCGGCACGCTGGCTGCGATATTTTCGCCGCAGCGCCCATCCCTGTGGCGTTGGCCGCTCGTCGTGCCGATCGCCTGCTGGGCGCTCTGGAGTCTCGCTGCCGTAGCATGGTCCGGCTACCCGGCGGTCAGCATGCATGCGTGGTGCGATGAGGTGTTGTATCCGCTGGTGTCGTTCTGGGGCTTCTGGCTGCTCGGCACACGCACGCAACGGCTTGCCCCCTTCGTACTGGTGACATGGGTTGCGTGCGTCCTGCTCGCCTTGATCAGCGCGCTCTATTGGGGGCATCTGCAGCCGCCTACCGCGAACACGTTTCCGCTGCATTTCTATAACCGGGTCGGCCACACCAGCACCTTGGCGGTGTTTGCCATGGCGTTGTTTGCCGGCGTGCTGTTGCGCCCCGGCTGGCGCGTGTTCGGCCTGAGCGGCCTCGTGCTGTGTCTGTTCATTGGCCTTGCCACACTCAACCGGTTTTTCTGGCCGGCCGCCGCTGCGGTGCTGCTAGTGGCGCTGTTTCCGTTGTATCGGCGGCATGTGCTGCTCGCCTTGCTCGCGTTTGCCGTGATCGGCGCGGCGGGCGTCGGCACGCTCGAATACAGTGCGCGCTTGCGCCTCGGCGCCGCCGTGCCCGCGGCAGCGGCGCACGATATGGCGATCGAGGGGCACGAAGTGTTGGTCCCGCAGGCGTTTTCCAGTATCGGCGACACGGTGTCGTCCGACACGCGGCCTAAATTGTGGGCCTTTTACACCGCTGAAGCGAAGCGGCATACGTGGATCGGCGTCGGCTTCGGCAAGCCGTTGCCGGGCATGGTGTATCAGCAGGAAGTGCCGCATAGCCTGTTGGTGATCGAACCGCAGGCGCTGACTCACGCGCACAATCTGTTTCTGAACACCTGGCTGCAGACGGGCGTGATCGGTGTCGTGCTGGAAACAGCGCTGCTGCTGTGCCTCGTGGCCAGCTTCTGGAAAGTGCGGCGGGAGGATCCGTGGCTGTGTGCCGCGGGCATTGCGCTGGTTGCCGGTATGATCGCGAAAAATACTACGGATGATTTCATGTGGCAGACCACCATCCTCGCTTTCTGGTCGTTCGCGGGCCTTTTGTTGGGCACTGCGCAGCAGCTTGTTCAGGACGGATCGCGGCGCGGCTCGCGCGGGCCGTTCACCCGTTGAAGTCAGGTCTGGACGCATTGAGAGCATGAAATACGATAGTCGACACGACCGCACCGAATCGCTCGATCCGCCGCGGCGCATCCTGTTTCACATCAACGATTTCGGCAAAGGTGGTACGGAAACCTCCTTGCTGGCGTGGTTGAAGACGCTTGACCGGCAACTCTTTGCGCCCAGCGTCTGCGTGACCTATCCGACTGACGAACTGCTGTTCTGGCGTGCCCATTCGATTCCCGACGACGTCCCGGTTCACGTGCTGGCGCCCTCGCAATGGATGTACACGCTGCACGAGACACGCCGGCAGGGCAAACTGGGCGGCCACCTGAAGCTGCTGTACAAGGTGCTGACCTATGGGGTGATCCGGCCGCTCGCCGCGTTTCGTTTTCGGCAGATCGCGCGGGACCAGGATATTGTCTGCGACTTCGATTTTTCGCTGCGGCACCTTGCCGGCACCTGCAACGTACCGTGGATCGGTGTGAGTCACTTCAGTCTCGCCGCGCGGCTTGGCGAGAAGAGCGCGCGCTATCTGGCGCGCCGCGTCAAGCAGTATTCCCGTTATGCCGCAATCGCGGTTCTGACGCCCGACATGTTGCGCGAGGGACAGGCGCTGTTCCCGGCCGACCGGGTGAATCTCGTCGAATTGCCGAACGTCATCGACGTCGAATCACTGCGCCAGAAGGCGCGTGCGGCGATCGAGCGTCCGGCGGAGACGTTTATCGTCTCGGTGGCACGCCTCGACGAAGGCCAAAAGGATCACAAGACCCTGCTGCGCGCGTTTGCCCAGGTGCGTGCGCAACGGCTGAGCTCGGCCGACCTCGTGCTGATCGGCGAAGGGCCCGACCAGGTGGCGCTGGAGCAACTGGCCGTCGAACTCGGGATTCGCAAGTCCGTCCATTTCCTCGGTTTCTGCTCGAACCCGTTTCCTTTCATTCGTCAGGCGGAAATGCTTGTGCTCAGCAGCCGCTACGAAGGTTTCGGCATGGTGCTCGGCGAGGCGATGGCGCTCGGCACGCCGGTGATCTCGACCGATTGCCCCACGGGGCCGCGCGATCTGCTGGAGGGCGGCAAGGCCGGCTTGCTGGTACCGATTGGCGATGTTGACGAAATGGCGCGTGCCATCGAGCGGCTGCACACGGACACCCTGCTGCGTCGAAGCGTGGTGCAGAACGGGAACAGGAAAGTGGCCACCTTCGCGCCAGAGAGCGCGAATCAGCGCATGTTGACGCTCGCGCAGCAGATTTCCGGCGGCGGCGACGGTCCGTCCGGGCTAGCGTGGAACGGCCGCGACTCGGCGGTCGCGGGGCGGCTGCCTTAGCTTCCGTACTGGTTGGCAACTCAGTTGCCGATCAGGTTGCGAGGCCAGTCGCTACCTCCGCCTGCTCACACGCCACTCGTGACGAGCGCCAGCACAGACAAATCCGGATGCGTACCGTCGACGATACTGCGCCCGGCGTGCACGGCTTCGTAAAGCGCATCCGCGAGGCTGCCAAACGACTCTTCGCCGTCTGCATGGAATGGCACCACGTGACCCGGCAGTGCCGGGTCGGCCCCCGGATGACACACATAGCCGATGTAGGTAAAGCGGCTCGCGTCGGGCTGTTTCGGGCGCGGCGACGTGTGGATCTCGAAGCCTTCGTATTCAACCATTTGCCAGGCGTGGGTTTCATCGGACATGGTTGTCTCCGTTCGGGCCGTGCGTGCAGGGTGCGTGGTGCGCTCTTCGAGCGCCGCAGCCGGGCGCCCGGTCGGCGGTGCTGCGGCGTCCGGGTGCCGACGGGTGTTAATGCCGGTGCCGCATCCTGTCCCAAAGCCGGTGGCTGTAGAGCCGCGAGGGCTGTCCCGTCTTGTGATGGTCGCGCCGGTAGTGCGCGCCGAAGATCATGACGCCGGTGACGATGACCACCAGTCCTACCACGATGCTGACCATTGATTCAGCCATGGCAGCCTCCATCCATTTCCACTACATGACAAAAGTCTAGGTGATCTGGCGAAAAATGACGGATGGCGGTCCGGTGATCCGCGCCTTTTTACAGTTTGACGACGCCCAGTTGCCTGGGGCAGCGTCAGGTTGTCTTCCAGGTGCCAGTTTTCGACGACGCGGCGGTCCGCGCCAGCGTGTCGTATAGAATGATGCGCTTTGCCCGTACGCTCATGTGGTTCAAAAACCTTCAGCTTCATCGTCTCCCCGTTCCGTGGACCGTCACCCCCGAACAGATGGAAAAGTGGCTCGCGCCGCATGCGTTCCAGCCGGGCAGCAGCGTCGAGATGCAAACCCAGGGATGGGCGTCACCGCGCGATAACGACGCGCTCGTCTATTCCATCAACCGCCAGATGCTGCTGGTATTCCGCGTCGAAAAGAAGCTGCTTCCCGCGTCGGTGGTGACGCAGGTAACCAAGGCGCGTGCGCTCGAAGTCGAAGAGCAGCAGGGTTTCAAGCTCGGCCGCAAACAGATGCGCGAACTCAAGGAGCAGGTCACCGACGAACTGCTGCCGCGCGCCTTCAGCATCCGCCGCGACACGCGCGTCTGGATCGACACGGTGCATGGCTGGCTCGTGATCGATGCGGCGTCGCAAGCGGTGGCTGACGAAGTGCTCGGCTTACTGGTCAAATCGATCGATCAGTTGCCGCTCGCAAGCGTGCGCGTCGCGCAGTCGCCGGTGGCCGCGATGACGGAGTGGCTGCTGTCGGGCGAGGCGCCCGCCGGCTTCACGCTCGATCAGGACACCGAGCTGGTTTCCCCCGCACAAGGCAATGCGACCGTACGCTACGTCGGACATTCGCTGGATGTCGACGACATGCGCCGCCACATCGAAGCCGGCAAGCAATGCATGCGTCTGGCGATGACATGGAACGATCGCGTTTCATTTGTCCTCACACCGTCGCTGACCATCAAGCGCGTCACGGCGCTCGATGTGATCAAGGACGCGAGCGATCCCACCGCGCAAAATGACGACGAGGTATTCGACTCGGATATGACGTTGATGACAGGCGAGCTCGCGCGCATGTTTGCCGACATCGTCGAGGTGTTGGGCGGTGAGCAGGGCGACGCGATGTTGCAAGCCGCGGCGGCTTGATGCTCTCGCGTTTGGCAAGGTGAAAGGGGCGTGCAAGCGGGCAGAAAGTCTCTGGAATATCGCAGGATTTATTTTGTAACCAGGTGTCACGGTGAGCCGTGAATCCGAGCTGCTTTATGACTTTTTTACTTGCCGTCGCGCTCGCGCGCCGAATAGAATCATGGTCGTTACATCACAGGAGTCCCTCGTGGATGGTTGCTTGAGTGGTCGAAGTTCGATGCCGGTATCAGCCGGTTTTTCCGCCGCGAAATAGCGTAACGCAGGGTCCTCCTTCGCCGCTAGCTCGCTTCGGCCGGGCTAGCGCGCTTCACGATCGACAGGCTGTTTAAGGCCTGTTTTCAGCACGCTCCCAAAGTTTGACGCCCGTTGCGGGGTTGCCCTGCAACGCGTCGTCACGTCTTGATACAGCGCCCGCACAACGCGGGCTCGACGGGATCGGTTCATGTTCATCGAGTCACTGGTGTTGCAGTTGAAAGGCGCAGTGCGCCTGCCGAGGGTGGCGCTCGCGCCGGCATTGACGTGCCCGCTTGCGCTGCGGCATGCGCCTGCGCGACGCATCGCAGCGATGGGCAAGCGCGTCGCGCGTGCGGCCCTGCGGCTCGCGCATTTCGGCGCGCCCCTGACGCCGGTGGGGTACTTGCTGGTGTTTGTTACGCTGGCTGCAATGCTACTTGTCGCGATGCTCTCCACTTCGCCGCTGAGCAATGAACTGGGCCGCTCGGATCGCCTGAGCTGGTGGTTCTCCTGACCCCATGCGTGGCCGCGTCGCATGCAGATCGCATGAAATATATCGAAGCAATTTGTGCGGGGAACCGCTCGTGCGCACCCGTGTCGCACAGGGATAGCGCGGCCTGCATCCGTGATGTAATACGCTGAAAAATCGCTGTGTATGCGCGTCATTGAATTGCGGTCTCTCATGACCTAGCGTTCAGTACTGCTTGGCGGCGTCGAGAGAACTGCCCGATCAGTAACGCAATGCGCGCCGGTACAAATTCCGGCCGAACAGCAAACGGAGTTGCCGTTAATGAATTCCCCCGCTCGGCGATCACTCGAAGTCGACTTCCTGCGCGGAGTCGTGTTAATCGTGATCGCGCTCGACCATGTTCAGGGCAGCGTGCTGTCGCGTTTCATGCTGCACAACTATGCGTATTGCGACGCGGCCGAGGTGTTCGTGTTTCTTGGCGGCTACGCCTCGGCGGCGGCCTTTATGAATGTTGCAACGTATCGCAGCGTCCATGCGGCCAAGAGGCGTTTTGTGGTGCGCGCATGGGAAATCTACCGCGCGTATCTGTTGACGGCGGCCCTGATGCTGCTGGCTGGTGCGGCGCTCATGGTCTGGCATGTCGACTCCCCGGTAGTGGGGGAGACAGGATGGGGCGATCTGCTGCGTCACCCGGTGGGCACACTGTTGGGCATCGTCACGTTGCGTCATCAGCCGTTCTTGTCCGCTGTGCTGCCGATGTACACGCTGTTTGCACTGTGCGTGCCGCTCTCTGTGCCGTTGGCCAACCGACGGCCAGCGGTGGCGCTGTTCGCCAGTCTGGCAGTATGGCTGGCCGGTGCATGGCTCGCGCGTGTTTTGCCGAGTGCCGACCCCGGCGGCTGGGCCTTCAATCCGTTCGCATGGCAACTGATGTTTATGCTCGGTATCCTGTGCCGTCTGCATCCAGTGTCGAACGCGTTTCAGGTCGCGAAGGCGGGACGTTCGCTGACCATCGCGGCCATCGTGGTGGCGCTCACGTTCGCGTTTATAAAACTGTGCCTCGAAACCCAGGCCACGCCGGGTTATATGAAGCAGAACCTCGCGGCGGTGCGCGTCGTCAGTTTTGTGGCGATTGCCTGGCTCGTAGCCCAGGCGGTGCGCGTGCAGGCAGTACGCTGGCTGGCCGAGCGGTTGCCAGCCGTTGTGACAGTCGGCAAGCAGGGCCTCGTGTGCTTCGTCGGCGGCACGGTCGTGTCGATTGGCGTCGATACGGCCGTTCGGCTCGCGAGAGGTCCTGCGTGGCTAAACGGGCTGGCGGGCGACGTGGTCGTGATCGGCGCGCTGTTGCTGCTCGCCGCCATCGCGAAGAAATGGAAGGCGCAGAAAGCGCGTCCCGTACCGCTGCGCGGCGCGACTGTGCCCGTGCGGGCAGGGCGGCGCGACGGTTGAGGCAATCCACCTAAGGGCAAGATAGCGCGACGGTCGAGGTGATCGCTAGCGCAGACGCACTGCCTGAACGGGCGGTGCGAGTTCCCGCATTTTTTCGCAGCTTCGGTGCGGCGCCATTGCAGCATGCCGCGAGCGTGCTATAAAACCGTGAAACGCGCATTGCCGCCCCCTTCGCAGGTTCTGAGGTGCGGCAACGCTCGAACACAGCGCTGGCATCCGGAGACTGACGATGGTTCGCCTGGTGATGATCCTGTTGGGAGTCGACTATCTGCGTACCCGTTGGCGCGCGCTGACGACGGCAGGCTGGATCAGTCTGTTAGTCGGCATTGCCGTCTTCATCGACGCGCTCGACAGCGCGCTGTACTTCCCGATCACACCGTTTGCCTGCCTGCTCCTGCTCGAAGGTCTCGCCACGCTCACGGTCGCCTGGACCGGCATGGGCGGCCAACGCACGCTGCGTTACGTGAAGGGGCTGGCGTTTTGTGTAGCCGCGCTCCTGATCCTCGCCGGGCATCATCACGGTAACTTTATCCTGTCGATGATTTTCGGCACGCTCTTTCTTGCCGATGGTCTGTTGCAGATCATCTCCGCGCGTGTCGTGCGCTATCGCACCTGGCGCGTTGCGGTAGCGGGGGGCGTCGTCGAAATCGCGCTCGCCATTTTCTTCTATCAGCCGTTTCCGACCCACTACGTGGGCACTGTTCCATATTGCCTCGGCCTTGGCCTGATGTTCGGCGGCTGGAACATGATCTTGCTGGCGTCGCGCGTGCGGCGGTTGTCGTCGAACCCGGCGGTAGCAGCGGATGGTGCCGAACAGGCCGCCAGCGCGACCGCCGAGCCGCAGCAGGCAGCGCCGGCCATTGCGGTGTGGGACGGCCCGCCGGCCGCTGATGAGGCCGCGCTGACCGTGCACGTGTGGACGCCGGTTGGATCGTCGAAGGGCGAGGCGCGCCGCCAGCCGATCATCGATCGGTACATTGCCGCGGTGGACCGCAACGGTGTGATCTCGACCGGACACGCTGCCCTCGAATCGCCCGAGGGCGTCTATATCAGCCTGTATCCTGGGGTGGAGATCGACCGGTCGCCCGATGAATTCACACGGCTCTTGCGGGCCACGCGTGAGAACGACGTGCCGGGTCTGTTTCAACCTGACTACGGGACCGAATCGAAGGCCTGGTGTCCGTCGACGGTGCAGGTGCGCATCCGCAACTACGATCCGGAGCGGCTGCGGCGCTTCTGGGAAACCTACCGCGAGGACACGACCTACAACCTCACTTACCGCAATTGCTCCAGCACTGTCTCGCGTGCGCTCGAAGCGGCGATCGAAGGGGCGTCCGCGCGCGTATGGGGTCGTCACAATGGCTGGAAGCCTTTCTTGCGGGTGGTCACGACGCCGGAATTGTGGGTGGCCGCGCAAGTGCGCAAACGCGCCGCGACGATGGCGTGGACACCCGGGCTCACACTCGACTATGCGCGTGCGCTGAGCATGCTGGCCGACCCGAGGCCGTCCGGCTGGGTGAGGATGGCGCGGCTCGCGCTCGGCAAGATGTACCGCTCGCGGCAGCGATGGGCGCAGGAGGAGAAGGCGGCGTCGAACGTGCGCGAGGCCGGGGATACCGATACGGCGGGTCGCGGCGTCTGAACTGATGACGTTCAGGTGGGTTCGAAACCCGCTGTCTGTCAGGGCGGTCTGCTCCGTTTCGATGTCGCCCGATAAAGTCGAACCGCATCAACCGCTTAGTCGTTTCGTCAGATAGTTATCAACAGATTTATGGACAGAAACTGGGGATAACTATCAGTTTCTCCGCACACCCCACCGCAAGCTGCGCCCAAATGAGTGCTTTCAACCAATCTGGCGGGTGTATGCTGGGCCGGAGGATGTTTTCTGCGCAATCAGTGCCACCACCCTGAATGTCAGACGCGGCGACATAACGCCGGCGGCAGCCGCTGCCGTCCCTGCTGTTCCAGCAGGTTTTCATGGGCGGTAACGTGACCATCGAGTTGATCCAGGGGGCCGGTAAAACTACTGAGCCGCAACGCCTGACCGTGCGGCATGTGAGTGTCTACCGCTATTCGGAGCCGGTGCGCTTCGGCGAACACCGGATGATGTTCCGGCCGCGCTCGGGGCACGATGTGCGCGTCGTCGCCACTCACCTCGTGATTAGGCCGGCGCCGTCGCGGCTGCACTGGCTGCACGATGTGTTCGACAATTCGGTAGGAGTCGCCACGTTTTCCGGCGAGGCGTCCGAACTGCATTTCGATAGCCAGGTGGCGCTCGAGCATTACGAATCGCCGCTGCCGGAGTACGCGCTCGAACGGTACGCCGCCACATGGCCCCTCGCGTACACCAACGAGGAAGCCTCGGATCTCGTGAACGCGCGCAGCCGGCAATACCCCGATGCCGAGGTGGATCTCTGGGCCCGCCGCTTTCTCGCGCCGCGTGGCTCGACTGCCACCATGACGCTGTTGCGGGCCATGACGCAGGAGATCAAGAGCGGTTTTCGCTACGTACGGCGTACGGAGAAGGGCGTCTACCGTCCCGCCGATACATTGCGTCACCGCAGCGGCAGCTGCCGCGATTTTGCGGTGTTGATGATGGATGCGGTGCGCTCGCTTGGACTCGCCGCACGCTTTGTGAGCGGCTACATTTTCGTGCCCGATTTCGACACGACGCTCGGCGGCGGCGCGACCCACGCGTGGCTGCAGATTTACCTGCCGGGTGCCGGCTGGGTGGATTTCGATCCGACCAATAGCATTATCGGCAATCGCCATCTGATTCGCGTGGCGGTGGCCTGGAACTACTACCAGGCGTTGCCGCTGTGGGGCACCTGGCATGGAGCGGCCCATTCGTTCCGCGGCCTGCAGGTCGACGTATCCGTGACGGAAGACGTTTGAAGGTCCTAATTGAAGGTCTTAACTGAAGCAAGGGTGGTCCGATGAAATTGCGCGTTGGTTACGATCTGGTCTACGAGTGTGAGCAAGCCACTCCGATGATGCTCATGCTGAACACGCACTATTCGCGGGTGCAGGATGTACTGACCGCCGATGTGTTGAAGGTCGATCCGCCGGTTCCGATTACGCAGTACAGGGACGTCTTCGGCAATCTGTGCAGCCGCATCGTTGCGCCGGCGGGACGCATCTCGCTGTCGACCACGGCGGTGCTCGAGATTTCCGCCGAGCCCGAAACGATCGCGCCGAACAGTTACCAGCATCCGGTCGAAGAGTTGCCTAATGAAACGCTGATGTTTCTGCTCGGCAGCCGCTATTGCGAGACCGATCTGCTTTCCGACCTCGCGTGGCGCCTGTTCGGCAAAACGCCGCTCGGACGGCCACGGGTCCAGGCGATCTGCGATTTCGTGCATCGTCATATCGTGTTTGGCTACGGGCACGCGCGGCCGACCAAAACGGCGTGGCAGGCATGGAACGAGCGCACTGGCGTGTGCCGCGATTTCGCGCATCTGGCTGTGGCGCTGTGCCGTGCGATGAATATTCCGGCGCGCTATTGCACGGGCTATATCAGCGATATCGGCGTGCCACCGCCGTATAGTGCGATGGATTTCGCCGCATGGTTCGAGGCTTACCTGGGCGGAACCTGGCAGACATTCGACCCACGCAATAACGTGGCCCGCACGGGCCGGGTGCTGATGGCGCTCGGGCGCGATGCTGCTGATGTGGCGTTGAGCAATACCTTTGGACCCTCCAAGCTGATCGGGTTCAACGTGCATTGCGCACCGGAAGCGGAGTCGACGGTTGCGCCGCTGGTCTGAGACGTGAGGGTTGCTGGGGCCGCTTGGGCTGCGGCAACGTTGCGTGGTTTGTTCGGCCTTCCTATACATGGCCTTTGCGTTTCCCGCTGCACTATTTAGACGTCCGATATGCGTGTGGTGCCAGAATCCGCTGGTCAATGAGCGAGGCACGATCATGTCGAGTCTGAATATCGGTCAACACGTCACTTCATTATCCGAAGACACTCGGCTGGCCCCACGCTGCCCTGCGTTGACGGCGCGTCGCGCGCGTCGTGCCCGTCTGGTTGCGCTGGCGGTGGCGGCGAGCGTGGTCGCCACTGGCGCGATTGCAGTGGGGCTGCCGGCGACGGGACTGGCGATTTATCTGGCCGCTACGCTGCCGTTTGCTTTCTTCTCGTAGTTCTTCTTCGGTTCGTCGCCAGCCCCCGCGTTGTCAATCCCCGCGCACCTATGGCATCCTTACGTCATGTGCACGATGACCTCTTCCCTGATCTACGCCTGGTGGTGCTCCTGAAGGAGCGGCATCGTCACGTCTTTACTACGACCATGACCGCCGCAGTCCGGCTGACATGGTGCTGTATCCCCGGTTAGCTTGTCTTGCGGCGGCTCTTTCAGAGAGCCCGTTTTATGCAAGACAACACCAACACCGCATCCCCGCGCCGTACTGTACTGACAGGCGACCGTCCGACCGGCGCGCTGCACCTTGGCCACTATGTCGGCTCGTTGAAGACCCGTCTGGCGTTGCAGGAGACGCACCAGCAGTTCGTGCTGGTCGCGGACACGCAGGCCATGACCGACAACGCGCACGATCCCGACAAGGTGCGCCGCAACGTGCTGGAGGTCGCGCTCGACTATCTGGCGGTCGGTATCGATCCTGACAAGACCACCATTGCGGTGCAGTCGGCACTGCCGGCGCTGGCCGAATTGACCCTGCTGTATCTGAACTTCGTCACGGTTGCGCGCCTCGAGCGCAATCCGACGATCAAGGAAGAGATTCAGGCGCGTGGCTTCGGCCGGGATATTCCGGCGGGCTTTCTCTGCTATCCGGTCGCTCAGGCTGCCGACATTACCGCTTTCAAGGCCCACGTTGTGCCGGTCGGCGAAGACCAGGCACCGCTGATCGAACAGACCAACGAGATCGTCCGCCGCATCAACCGGCAAGTCGGTAAGGATGTGCTGCTCGAGGCGCAAGCGTTGATTCCGACCATGGGCCGTCTGCCCGGAGTCGACGGCAAGGCCAAGATGAGCAAATCGCAGGGCAACTCGATTCCGCTGTCGTCCTCGGCCGATGCAGTCCGTGAGTCGGTCCGCAGCATGTACACCGATCCGAACCATCTGCGTGCGTCCGACCCGGGTACGGTGGAAGGCAACATGGTCTTCACGTATCTCGATGCCTTCGACGAAGATCGCGCCACCGTCGAGCGCCTGAAAGCCGAATATCGCGCGGGAGGCCTCGGGGACATGGTGGTCAAGCGCCGCCTCGAAGAGCAGTTGCAGGCACTGATTGCGCCCATCCGCGAGCGGCGCGAACAACTCGCGCGCGAGCCCGGTTATGTGTTCGACGTCCTGCGTGCCGGAACGCAGCAAGCGAAAGAGGTCACGCAAGGCACGCTGGACGAGGTGCGGGCGGCGCTCGGCACGTTTTCGTTCGATGCGGTGACGCGCTGAGCGGGTGGGCCGCGTCATACCGGCGCGTGCACGGCGCGGCCTCCGGTGTAGCGTGACTTCGATTTGGCGCGAGCATGCGGACGCGCCCTGCGTCGCCGCATGCTCGCACGGCCGCCGATTCACTGCTGCATCGCGCGAACGGCTGCCTGCATCTCCTCCATCGGTACATCGCGTTGATGTGTCGCCACAGACCAGCGATGGCCGAACGGATCTTCGAGCTGGGCGAAGCGGTCGCCCCAGAACATGTCGGCGGCGGGCATCGTGACACGGGCGCCGGCCGCTTCGGCCTGTGCGACCACGGCATCGACGTTTGGGACGTACAGATGAATCGCCACCGGCGAGCCTTTCAGGGACCTCGGCCCAAGCATCGAGCAGCCGGCCATTTCGTCGACCAGCATCAGCATCGAGTCGCCGATCTTCACGCAGGCATGCATCAATTTGCCCTCCGGACCGGGCAAACGGAACTGTTCGACGGCGCCAAACGCCTCGGTGTAGAACTTGATAGCGTCGGCGGCGCCGGCGCAGATCAGATGCGGCGTCAGCGAGTGCATTCCTTCCGGAATCGGTTTGACAGCGGGTGCGGACATGGCGGTCGCTCCTTGTATAAGCGGGTTCGTGAGTCGGAAGATCCTGCTGCGTTCAGCGGGGCTTCATCACCATGACGAGCGAATAGACGGGAAATCGACACGGGCGCAAAAAAATTTTTCGCAACGGCCGCGTGAGTGGGCGTCCCCGAGATAAATGCAAGGTTCCTTCGAATCTGAGCCCGCGGGTGCGCGGCTCCCGAGCACGCCGATTCGGCGCGCCAGGTCACGGTTTGCGTGCTTTCAGCCGCGCAAGAATTTCCTGCGTGTGCTCGCCCACCTTCGCAAGCGCCTGGCGCACGCCCGGCCGGCGGCCGCCCATCAGGAGCGGCAGCAGCACGACGTCGGTGGTGCCGCCGTCCTCGGTCTCCATCGGCACCAGTCCGCCGCTTGCTTTCAGGTGCGGATCGTCGAGCAACTGGTCGGGCCGCACGATCGGCGCGTAGGGAATTCCCGCAGCTTCTAGTTGCAGCGAGAGCGCGTCCGCGCGGTGGTCCTCGAGAATCGCGCCAAGCCGCGCGAGCAGTTGCGGCCGCGCGGCGACGCGCAGTGCGTTGGTGGCGAATTGCGGTTCGGCGGCGAGTTCCGGGCATTGCAGCACTTCGCACAGCGTGACGAACTGCTTGTCGCTGACGGCGCCGATAAAGAGCTGTTCGCCGTCCGCCAGCGTGAATACGTCGTAGACGCTCCATGCGGAGACGCGCGAGGGCATCGGTGGCGGCGCTTCGTGCGTCATCGAAAACTGCTGCATGTGCTGGGCGCTCAGGAACACACAGTTTTCAAACAGCGCGCTTTGCACCTCCTGGCCGCGGCCGGTGGTGTCGCGCTCGCGCAGCGCGGCCAGCACACCGATGGCGCCGAACATGCCGCCCATGATGTCGTTGACCGAGGTGCCGGCGCGCAAAGGCCTGCCCGCCGGGCCGGTCATGTAGGCAAGGCCGCCCATCATCTGCACGACCTCGTCGAGCGCGAGGCGCTTCTCATAGGGGCCAGGCAGAAAGCCTTTGTGCGAAACGTAGATCAGACGCGGATAGCGCTTGGACAGCGTCTCGTAGTCGAGCCCCAGTTGGCTCATCAGGCCGGGGCGGAAGTTTTCCAGCATCACGTCGCACTGGCCGATCAGTTCGACCGCGGCGGCGTGGCCTTCGGGCGTCGTGATGTCGAGCACCACGCTCTTTTTGTTGCGGTTGAAGGAGCGAAAGAAACCGATGCCGAGGCCCGGCAGCCTGCGCGTCTTATCGCCGCCGGGCGGCTCGATCTTGATGACTTCGGCGCCCAGGTCGGCGAGGATCATGCCGCAGGTCGGACCCATGACCACGTGGGTGAATTCGACGACGCGCATGCCATCGAGCGGGAGAGTAGTGGGGGCGCTCATGAGACCTCAGGCGGAAATTACGCGACTTTCGCGCACAGGTTTAGCAGCCGGTCTGTTGCGGCTGACATGGTGAAAATTTCAGACATCCCGACCGTCGCATGGCGGCGTAAATGCGGATGGTCAAGCCGAAATCACTATGATGATATCTGGGCAGGGCGGGGAGAGCGGCAGGGTGTTGCCAGGCCGTTAGCGGCTGCGCGCTGAGGAGCTGCGGTTGCGGGAGTCACCATTCAAAGAATTCTGAGAGCGGGCTGGTTATGGGCAGGAGTAGATTTCGACGGCGTTTTCCATCTGCTCACGCGTGGGCCGGCATCAGTGCGGCGCGCGACAATCGAGAGCGCGCTGCGCGATGCGGGGCTCGACCCGTCCTGCCTCGAGGTTGAAATCACCGAGGGTGTGTTGCTCGGCGATACCGAAGAGGCGTTGCAAACCTTGCATGCACTGCGCAAGCTGGGCGTCGAAGTGGCGGTGGACGATTTCGGCACCAGCTATTCGAGTCTCGCGTATCTGACGCGCTTTCCGCTAAACCGGCTCAAAATCGACCGGTCTTTCGTTATCCGAATGATGTCGGACCCACAATGCGCGGCGCTCGTCGGCGTCATCATCGCTATGGCGTATGCGCTAAACCGAAGTTCCAGTGGCGACTGGGCGAGTTAGCCCTTGTGCCACATGCACTCGGGTTGAGTTCGGGGTTCCGGTTTCTGTCTACGGGTAGATCTGT
>NZ_JBNDMQ010000053.1:0-47988 GCF_050436665.1 Paraburkholderia sp. EB58
TCTACTTCCGTACGACGGACGTGACGGGCTCGATCGAGCTGCCGAAGGACAAGGAAATGGTCATGCCGGGCGACAACGTGTCGATCACGGTGAAGCTGATCAACCCGATCGCGATGGAAGAAGGTCTGCGCTTCGCTATCCGTGAAGGTGGCCGTACCGTCGGTGCAGGTGTCGTTGCCAAGATTCTCGAGTAAAATCGAGGGTTCGCGGTTGCAGTAATTTGCAGTAGATGGTGCCCGGGGTCGGGCGCCCGCCCTCAGCGCGTGTCCGACCCTACGCTCTTTTTATATTTGGCGATGCAATATCGCCTCGCTCTTTCCAAGGAATCGTCATGCAGAACCAGAAAATCCGCATTCGTCTGAAAGCTTTCGACTATCGCCTGATCGATCAATCGGCAGCTGAGATCGTCGACACGGCGAAGCGGACTGGCGCAATCGTTCGTGGTCCGGTGCCCCTGCCGACCCGCATTCAGCGTTTCGACATCCTGCGTTCGCCGCACGTCAACAAGACGTCGCGCGACCAGCTCGAAATCCGTACCCACCAACGCCTGATGGACATCGTTGACCCGACGGACAAGACCGTCGACGCACTGATGAAGCTCGATCTGCCGGCTGGTGTGGACGTCGAAATCAAGCTGCAGTAAGGCTTTGAGGCGATGTTCGGTCCGCTAGACATCGCTAAGTCATTGATTGCTTGCGGAAAACGAAAAGCCTCGCTATAATGCAAGGCTTTTCGCGCATTTGCGCAAAAAAGTCGGCGTGCTTCAGCTTGAAAAGCGCCGGCATTTTGTAAATTAGCCCCGACCAATCGCAGTCGGGAATGGAGAAAACGATGAGCCTTGGACTCGTAGGTCGCAAGGTTGGCATGACCCGTATCTTTACGGCTGAAGGGGATTCGATTCCCGTCACCGTTCTGGACGTGTCCGACAACCGCGTGACGCAGATCAAGACTGTGGAAACCGATGGCTACACGGCCGTTCAGGTTGCATTCGGTACGCGCCGTGCATCGCGCGTGACGAAGCCGCTGGCAGGTCATCTCGCCAAAGCCGGTGTTCAAGCCGGTGAAATCCTCAAAGAATTCCAGATCGATGCCGCTAAGGCTGCCGAGTTGTCGAACGGCACCGTGGTGGGTCCCGAACTGTTCGAAGTAGGCCAGAAGGTCGACGTGCAAGGCGTGTCGATCGGTAAGGGCTACGCCGGTACCATCAAGCGTTACAACTTCGCATCCGGCCGTGCATCGCACGGTAACTCGCGCTCGCACAACGTGCCGGGTTCGATCGGTATGGCGCAGGATCCGGGTCGTGTTTTCCCGGGTAAGCGCATGACCGGTCACATGGGTGACGATACGGTAACCGTGCAAAACCTCGAAATCGCTCGTATCGACGCCGACCGCAAGCTGTTGCTGGTCAAGGGTGCCGTGCCGGGTGCTAAGGGCGGCAAGGTTTTCGTGACGCCGGCCGTGAAGACGCGCGCCGTGAAAGGAGCGAAATAATGGAACTTAAGCTCCTGAATGCCAATGGTCAGGAAGGCGCAGCTGTTAGCGCGTCGGACGTCGTGTTCGGCCGTGATTACAACGAAGCCCTGATTCACCAGGTTGTGGTGGCCTACCAGGCTAACGCACGCAGCGGTAACCGCGCGCAGAAGGACCGTGAGCAAGTCAAGCACACGACCAAGAAGCCGTGGCGTCAAAAGGGTACGGGTCGCGCCCGTGCCGGTATGTCGTCGAGCCCGTTGTGGCGCGGCGGTGGCCGTATCTTCCCGAATTCCCCGGAAGAAAACTTTTCGCACAAGGTTAACAAGAAGATGCATCGCGCAGGTCTCTGCTCGATCTTCTCGCAGCTGGCTCGCGAAGGCCGCATCTCGGTGGTTGACGAGTTGACGCTCGAAGCGCCGAAGACGAAGCTGCTGGCCGAAAAATTCAAGGCGATGGGTCTCGAATCCGTGCTGGTCATTACCGACACGGTTGACGAAAACCTGTACCTCGCGTCGCGCAACCTCGCCCATGTGGCAGTTGTCGAGCCGCGTTACGCCGACCCGCTGTCGCTGATCTACTTCAAGAAGATCCTGATCACGAAGGCTGCGGTCGCCCAGATCGAGGAGTTGCTGTCATGAGCGAGATTCGCAAGAACGATCATCGTTTGATGCAGGTCCTGCTCGCGCCGGTGATCTCCGAAAAGGCGACGCTGGTGGCCGACAAGAACGAGCAAGTTGTGTTCGAAGTCGCGCCCGATGCCACGAAGCAGGAAGTGAAGGCCGCTGTTGAGCTGATGTTCAAGGTGGAAGTCGATTCCGTCAACGTGCTGGTCTCGAAGGGTAAAGCCAAGCGCTTTGGCCGCTTCATGGGCAAGCGCAAGGACGTGAAGAAGGCCTACGTCTGCCTGAAGCCCGGTCAGGAAATCAACTTTGAAGCGGAGGCCAAGTAATCATGGCAATCGTTAAAGTTAAGCCGACTTCGCCGGGTCGCCGCGCGATGGTCAAGGTGGTCAACAAGGATCTGCACAAGGGCAAGCCGTTCGCACCGCTGCTCGACTCGCAGTCCTCGACCGCCGGCCGTAACAACAACGGCCACATCACCACGCGCCATAAGGGCGGTGGTCATAAGCAACACTATCGTGTCGTCGACTTCCGTCGCACGAAGGATGGCATTCCGGCCAAGGTCGAACGTCTCGAGTACGATCCGAACCGTAGCGCGAACATCGCGCTGGTTCTGTACGCAGACGGCGAGCGCCGTTACATCATTGCACCGAAGGGCATTGCCGTCGGCCAGCAACTGATGTCCGGTTCGGAAGCGCCGATCCGTGCAGGCAACACGCTGCCGATCCGCAATATTCCGGTCGGTACGACGATTCACTGCATCGAAATGCTGCCGGGCAAGGGCGCGCAAATGGCGCGTTCGGCTGGTACGTCGGCGATGCTGCTGGCTCGTGAAGGTACCTACGCACAGGTCCGCCTGCGCTCGGGTGAAATCCGCCGCGTTCACGTTGAATGCCGCGCGACGATTGGTGAAGTTGGCAACGAAGAGCATAGCCTCCGTCAAATCGGTAAGGCTGGCGCAAACCGCTGGCGCGGTATCCGCCCGACGGTGCGTGGCGTTGCAATGAACCCGGTCGATCACCCGCACGGCGGTGGTGAAGGCAAGACGGCTGCAGGTCGCGACCCGGTGAGCCCGTGGGGCACGCCTACGAAGGGTTATCGTACCCGCAGCAACAAGCGCACGACGAGCATGATCGTCCAGCGCCGTCACAAGCGTTAAGGAGTAGGCAATGGCACGTTCTGTAAAAAAAGGTCCGTTCTGCGACGCCCATTTGCTGAAGAAAGTTGAGGCGGCTGCAGCTTCGCGTGATAAGAAGCCGATCAAAACCTGGTCGCGTCGTTCGACGATTCTGCCGGATTTCATCGGTCTGACGATTGCCGTGCACAACGGCCGTCAACACGTTCCGGTGTACATCTCGGAAAACATGGTCGGCCACAAGCTTGGCGAGTTTGCTTTGACCCGTACGTTCAAGGGTCACGCAGCCGACAAGAAGGCTAAGAAATAAGGGGCTCATGATGGAAGTGAAAGCAATTCATCGCGGTGCCCGCATCTCGGCGCAGAAAACGCGCCTTGTGGCTGACCAGATCCGCGGTTTGCCGGTCGACAAGGCGCTGAACGTCCTGACGTTCTCGCCGAAGAAGGCTGCGGGAATCGTGAAAAAGGTCGTGCTGTCGGCGATCGCGAATGCGGAGCACAACGAAGGCGCCGATATCGACGAGCTCAAGATTACGAGCATCTACGTCGACAAGGCTGCGTCTCTCAAGCGTTTTACCGCGCGCGCTAAAGGCCGCGGTAACCGCATCGAGAAGCAATCCTGTCACATCACTGTGACGGTCGGGAATTAAGGGGTCATACGATGGGACAGAAAATTCATCCGACTGGCTTCCGTTTGGCCGTCAGCCGCAATTGGGCGTCGCGTTGGTACGCGAACAACAACAATTTCGCGGCGATGTTGCAGGAAGACATCGGTGTACGTGAATACCTGAAGAAGAAGCTGAAGAACGCTTCGGTTGGCCGCGTCGTTATCGAGCGTCCGGCGAAGAACGCGCGCATCACGATTTATAGCTCGCGTCCGGGTGTAGTCATCGGTAAGAAGGGCGAGGATATCGAGCTGCTGAAGTCGGAACTGCAACGCCGCATGGGCGTTCCGGTCCACGTCAACATCGAAGAAATCCGCAAGCCGGAAACCGATGCGCAACTGATCGCCGATTCGATCACGCAACAGCTCGAGCGCCGGATTATGTTCCGTCGCGCGATGAAGCGTGCAATGCAAAACGCAATGCGTCTGGGTGCTCAAGGCATCAAGATCATGAGCGCTGGCCGTCTGAACGGCATCGAAATCGCTCGTACGGAGTGGTATCGCGAAGGTCGCGTGCCTCTTCACACGCTGCGCGCTGACATCGACTACGCGACTTCGGAAGCGAAGACGACGTACGGCATCATCGGCGTGAAGGTGTGGGTCTACAAGGGCGATACGCTCGGCCGCAACGACGCACCGGTGGTTGAAGAAGTCGCCGAAGAAAAGCGTCCGCGCCGCAACGCACGTCCGGGTGGCGATCGCCGTCCGCGTCGCGATGGTGAAGGTGGTGGTCCGGCAGGTGCACGCCGTGGCGCCCCCCGTCGTGCTGGCGGTGCCGGCGGTGACGGGAAGACTGGAGAATAACGATGCTGCAACCGAAACGCAGAAAGTATCGCAAAGAGCAGAAGGGTCGTAACACCGGTATCGCCACCCGCGGCAACGCGGTGTCGTTCGGTGAATACGGTCTGAAGGCTATCGGTCGTGGTCGTTTGACCGCGCGCCAGATTGAAGCGGCGCGTCGTGCAATGACCCGTCACATCAAGCGTGGTGGCCGTATCTGGATCCGCATCTTCCCGGACAAGCCGATCTCGCACAAGCCGGCTGAAGTACGTATGGGTAACGGTAAAGGTAACCCTGAGTACTACGTCGCAGAGATTCAACCGGGCAAGATGCTGTACGAAATGGACGGCGTAACCGAAGAACTGGCACGCGAAGCGTTCCGTCTGGCTGCAGCGAAGCTGCCGCTCAAGACGACCGTTATCGTCCGCCAGCTCGGCGCCTAAGGAGCAAATGATGAAGGCTTCCGAACTTCACCAGAAAGATCAGGCCGCGCTCAACAAGGAGCTGTCGGACCTGTTGAAGGCGCAATTCGGCCTGCGCATGCAACTCGCGACCCAGCAGCTCACGAACACGAGCCAGCTGAAGAAGGTTCGTCGCGACATCGCACGTGTGCGGACCGTCCTGACTGAGAAGGCGAACCAGAAATGAACGATAGCGTAAAAACCTCGCTCAAGCGGACGCTGGTCGGCAAGGTCGTCAGCAACAAGATGGACAAGACGGTCACCGTGCTGGTTGAGCACCGCGTGAAGCACCCGATCTACGGCAAGTACGTCGTGCGTTCGAAGAAGTACCACGCGCACGACGATGCGAATACGTACAACGAGGGCGACCTCGTTGAAATCCAGGAAACGCGTCCGATTTCTAAGACGAAAGCTTGGGTTGTGGCTCGCCTGGTCGAGGCTGCTCGCGTCATCTGACGCCGCATGTTGTAGAAGTAGTTGAAATCGCAGTAAGTTTCGCTTGCAAGACCGAGATTATTTGTTATAATCTCGGTCTTCCCTCTTTGTGGGAGCCCCGTCGCGGGCGAAGTTGGTGGGGGAAGCGGTTCAGGCGCCAGTCTGTTCCGAAGGATTCACCGGATTGCGATGGCGGGTTTCGTTTGCCGTCGCTGCTGTTCTAACCCAAGCAGCCGATTGGCTGACGGGACCAAGACTGACCGGGTACGCCATGGTGGTGTGACCGGATTAAGTTGGGAAAGATAAACCATGATCCAGACCGAAACTCGGCTTGAAGTGGCCGACAACACGGGTGCGCGTGAAGTCATGTGCATCAAGGTGCTCGGCGGCTCGAAGCGTCGTTATGCCAGCATTGGCGACATCATCAAGGTGACCGTCAAAGAGGCAACGCCGCGCGGGCGCGTGAAGAAAGGCGAAATTTATAACGCCGTGGTGGTTCGTACCGCCAAGGGCGTTCGTCGTCAAGACGGCTCGCTGATCAAGTTCGATGGCAACGCCGCTGTGTTGTTGAATGCCAAGCTCGAACCTATTGGCACCCGTATTTTCGGGCCTGTCACGCGCGAGTTGCGTAGCGAACGATTCATGAAGATCGTTTCGCTGGCACCGGAAGTGCTGTAAGGAGTCGCGATGAACAAGATTCGCAAAGGTGACGAAGTTATCGTCATCACCGGCAAGGACAAGGGCAAGCGCGGCATCGTGCTGTCCGTTGGCGAGAACCATGTGACGGTCGAGGGCATCAACCTCGTCAAGAAGCATGTCAAGCCGAACCCGATGAAGGGTACGACGGGCGGCGTGGAAGCCAAGACGATGCCGCTGCAAATTTCGAACGTCGCATTGGTCGACGCGAATGGCAAGGCATCGCGTGTAGGCATCAAGGTCGAAGGAGACAAGAAAGTCCGTTTCCTTAAGACGACCGGTGCCGAGCTGAGCGCCTGACGCTGCGGAGTAAAAAAATGGCTCGTTTGCAAGAGTTTTACAAAGAAAAGGTTGTACCCGGCCTCATCGAGAAGTTCGGTTACAAGTCCGTGATGGAAGTGCCGCGCATCACCAAGATCACCCTGAACATGGGCCTTGGCGAAGCGGTTGCTGACAAGAAGATCATCGAAAACGCCGTTGGCGACCTGACGAAGATCGCAGGCCAGAAGCCGGTGATCACGAAGGCACGCAAGGCAATCGCTGGCTTCAAGATCCGTCAGGGCTATCCGATCGGTGCAATGGTCACGTTGCGTGGTCAGGCAATGTACGAATTTTTGGACCGTTTCGTGACGGTTGCGCTCCCCCGTGTGCGCGACTTCCGTGGCGTGTCGGGTCGTGCGTTCGATGGTCGCGGCAACTACAACATCGGTGTGAAAGAGCAGATCATTTTCCCCGAAATCGACTACGACAAGATCGACGCACTGCGTGGGCTGAATATCAGCATCACGACAACTGCGAAGACCGACGACGAAGCAAAGGCTCTGCTCGCCAGCTTCAAGTTCCCGTTCAGAAACTGAGGTTACCGTGGCTAAACTGGCACTGATCGAACGTGAAAAGAAGCGTGCTCGCCTCGCTGCAAAGTACGCTCCCAAGCGTAACGAGTTGAAGGCGATCATTGGCGATATGAGCAAGTCGGACGAAGAGCACTACGCAGCCCGTCTCGAACTGCAACAACTGCCGCGCAACTCTAATCCGACCCGTAAGCGCAACCGTTGCGCAATTACCGGTCGCCCGCGCGGCACGTTCCGTAAATTCGGGCTGGCGCGTAACAAGATTCGCGAAATCGCGTTCCGCGGCGAGATCCCTGGCCTGACCAAGGCGAGCTGGTAATAGGAGAAACGTAAATGAGCATGAGTGATCCTATCGCCGATATGCTGACTCGCATCCGCAATGCGCAGATGGTTGAGAAGGTTTCGGTGCAAATGCCCTCGTCGAAAGTGAAGGTTGCGATCGCGCAGGTCCTGAAGGACGAAGGCTATATCGACGATTTCGCAGTGAAGTCTGAAGGTGCGAAGTCGGAATTGAACATCGTGTTGAAGTACTACGCTGGCCGTCCGGTCATCGAGCGCATTGAACGCGTCTCGAAGCCTGGTCTGCGTGTGTACCGCGGCCGTAACGACATCCCCGTGGTCATGAATGGCCTCGGCGTGGCAATCGTGTCGACGCCGAAGGGCGTGATGACGGATCGCAAGGCGCGCGCTACGGGCGTTGGCGGCGAAGTCATCTGCTACGTCGCTTAAGGCCGAAAGGAGAGAAACATGTCTCGAGTAGGTAAAAGCCCGATCGTGCTGCAAGGTGCGGAAGTGGCCCTGAGCGACGAACGCATCACCGTCAAGGGTCCGCTGGGCACGATTACGCAAGCTGCAAACCGCCTCGTAAAAGTGGTGAATGACAACGGCACGCTGAAGTTCGAGCCGGTTGACGAAAGCCGCGAAGCGAACGCGATGTCGGGCACGATGCGCGCACTAGTTGCGAACATGGTGAACGGCGTGACGAAGGGTTTCGAGCGCAAGCTGACGCTGGTTGGCGTCGGTTACCGCGCACAAGCGCAAGGCGACAAGCTGAACCTGTCGCTGGGTTTCTCGCACCCTGTGGTGCACC
This sequence comes from Paraburkholderia sp. EB58, assembly GCF_050436665.1. Classification (NCBI taxonomy): domain Bacteria; kingdom Pseudomonadati; phylum Pseudomonadota; class Betaproteobacteria; order Burkholderiales; family Burkholderiaceae; genus Paraburkholderia; species Paraburkholderia sp. EB58. The sequence goes on from NZ_JBNDMQ010000053.1 coordinate 8,206, forward strand.
AGATGCCGGAAGGCGTCAAGGCTGAAACCCCGACGCAAACCGAAATCGTGATCAAGGGGATCAATAAGCAACAAGTTGGCCAGGTCGCTGCAGAAGTGCGCGGCTATCGCCCGCCGGAGCCCTACAAGGGCAAGGGTGTGCGTTACGCCAACGAGGTTGTGATCCTCAAAGAAACGAAGAAGAAGTAAGGGTGCGCAATCATGGATAAGACTCAATCTCGCCTGCGCCGCGCTCGTCAGACGCGTATCAAGATCGCTGAGCTGCAGGTCGCGCGTCTCGCCGTGCATCGCACGAACACGCACATCTATGCGCAAGTGTTCTCGCCGTGCGGCACCAAGGTGCTCGCCAGCGCGTCGACGCTCGAAGCCGAAGTGCGTGCGCAACTGGCTGATCAGACCGGCAAGGGTGGCAACGTTGCTGCTGCTACGCTGATTGGCAAGCGCATTGCAGAAAAGGCTAAGGCTGCCGGCATCGAATCCGTCGCCTTCGACCGTTCGGGTTTCCGTTACCACGGCCGCGTGAAAGCGCTGGCTGATGCGGCGCGCGAAGCCGGACTCAAGTTCTAAGGGAAGAATTCGTCATGGCAAAGATGCAAGCGAAAGTTCAGGCTGACGAACGCGACGACGGCCTGCGCGAAAAGATGATTTCGGTCAACCGCGTGACCAAGGTTGTGAAGGGCGGCCGGATTCTCGGTTTTGCCGCACTGACCGTGGTTGGCGACGGCGATGGCCGCATCGGCATGGGCAAGGGCAAAGCGAAGGAAGTTCCGGTTGCTGTTCAAAAGGCAATGGAACAAGCTCGTCGCAACATGTTCAAGGTACCGCTGAAGAATGGTACGTTGCAACACGAAGTGCACGGTAAGCACGGCGCATCCGCAGTCCTCCTCGCCCCGGCGAAGGATGGTACGGGCGTGATCGCTGGTGGGCCGATGCGCGCGGTGTTCGACGTGATGGGCGTGCAAAACGTGGTTGCTAAGAGCCACGGTTCGACGAACCCGTACAACCTCGTTCGTGCAACGCTCGACGGTCTGCGCAAGCAGTCGACGCCGGGCGACATCGCGGCGAAGCGCGGCAAGTCCGTCGAAGATATTCTGGGCTAAGGTGGACACCATGTCTGATAAAACTGTCAAGGTCCAGCTCGTCAAGAGCCTGATCGGCACCCGTGAAACGCACCGTGCAACGGTGCGTGGCCTGGGCCTGCGCCGACTCAACTCGGTCAGCGAGTTGCAGGACACGCCGGCTGTGCGCGGCATGATCAACAAGGTTTCGTACCTCGTTAAGGTCATCAGCTAAGCGGCTGACCAGGACTCAAGGAGTTGATAATGGAATTGAATAACCTGAAGCCGGCCGAAGGCTCGAAGCACGCAAAGCGTCGCGTGGGTCGTGGTATCGGTTCGGGCCTCGGCAAGACGGCTGGCCGTGGTCACAAGGGTCAGAAGTCGCGTTCGGGCGGCTTCCACAAGGTTGGCTTCGAAGGCGGTCAAATGCCGCTGCAACGTCGCCTGCCGAAGCGGGGCTTCACCTCGCTGACGAAGGAATTCGTCGGTGAAGTACGTCTGTCGGATCTGGAAAAGCTGCCGGTCGACGAAATCGATCTGTTGGCTCTGAAGCAAGCCGGCCTGGTCGGCGAACTGATCAAGAGCGCCAAGATCATCGCGACGGGCGAACTGAAGCGCAAGATCGTTGTGAAGGGTCTGGGTGCGACGAAGGGTGCGCGCGCTGCGATTGAAGCAGCTGGCGGCTCCTTTGCCGAGTAACGTGCAAGTCGTTTGCCGTCACTAGCATTTGCATCGGAGAAGCTACTTGGCTAACAGCCCGAGTCTCGCAAAACCCGGTCGAAGCGCGGCGAAGTTCGGTGATCTGCGTCGGCGTGCAGTGTTCCTGCTGCTGGCGCTGGTCGTCTACCGTATCGGCGCGCATATTCCGGTTCCGGGTATTGATCCGGACCAACTGGCAAAGCTGTTCCAAAGCCAGTCGGGTGGCATCCTTGGCATGTTCAACATGTTCTCGGGTGGCGCACTTTCGCGGTTCACGATTTTCGCGCTTGGGATCATGCCGTATATTTCGGCGTCGATCATCATGCAGTTGCTGGCGATCGTCTCGCCGCAAATGGAAGCGCTGAAGAAAGAAGGGCAGGCGGGTCAACGGAAGATTACGCAGTACACGCGTGTCTTTACGGTCCTGCTGGCGACGTTCCAGGCGTTCGGCATTGCCGTAGCGCTTGAGAACCAGCCAGGCCTTGTGATCGATCCGGGTATGGTGTTCCGGCTGACAACGGTCGTAACGCTAGTGACTGGCACGATGTTCCTGATGTGGCTGGGTGAGCAGATCACGGAGCGCGGGCTTGGCAACGGTATCTCGATCATTATTTTCGGCGGGATTGCGGCGGGTTTCCCGAATGCAATCGGCGGCTTGTTCGAACTGGTGCGAACCGGCTCGATGGGTCCGATCTCCGCGATTATTGTGGTTGCACTGATTGCTGCTGTGACTTATCTGGTGGTGTTCATCGAACGCGGCCAGCGCAAGATCCTTGTGAACTATGCGAAGCGGCAAGTCGGGAACAAGATTTACGGCGGGCAGTCGTCACATCTGCCGCTGAAGCTGAACATGTCGGGCGTGATTCCGCCGATCTTTGCATCGTCGATCATTCTCTTCCCGGCAACTATCCTGAACTGGTTCAGTTCAGGGTCGCGTAACAGCTGGTTCGCAGACACGCTGCATAACGTGGCCGACGCCCTTAAGCCCGGTCAACCTGTGTATGTGTTGTTGTACGCGTTGGCGATCGTTTTCTTCTGCTTTTTCTACACCGCATTGGTGTTCAACAGCAGGGAAACGGCCGACAACCTGAAGAAGAGCGGCGCTTTCGTCCCAGGTATTCGCCCGGGCGATCAGACGGCTCGATATATCGACCGCATCCTCACGCGTCTGACGCTGGCCGGTGCGATCTACATCGTGTTCGTGTGTCTGCTGCCCGAATTTCTGGTGCTGCGCTGGAACGTGCCGTTTTATTTTGGTGGAACGTCGCTGCTGATCATTGTCGTCGTCACAATGGATTTCATGGCGCAGGTGCAGTCGTACGTTATGTCGCAACAGTATGAATCGCTGCTGAAGAAAGCCAATTTCAAAGGCGGCGGCGTCCCGATGCGTTGAAAGGACTTATGGCCAAAGACGATGTGATCCAGATGCAGGGTGAAGTCATCGAAAACCTGCCTAATGCTACCTTCAGGGTGAAGCTGGAAAACGGCCATGTCGTATTGGGACACATATCCGGCAAGATGCGGATGCACTACATCCGAATCCTGCCGGGCGACAAGGTGACGGTTGAATTGACGCCTTACGATCTGTCGCGTGCGCGGATCGTGTTCCGGGCGAAGTGATTTGAAAAAAGGGTAATATCATGAAAGTGATGGCATCGGTTAAGCGCATTTGCCGCAATTGCAAGATCATCAAGCGCAAAGGCGTTGTGCGCGTGATTTGCAGCTCTGATCCGCGCCACAAACAGCGTCAAGGCTGAACGCCGCGCTTTTGCTTGCGCTTTTTGTTTGAGGAAAAACAATGGCTCGTATCGCAGGGGTTAACATCCCGAATCACCAGCATACCGAAATTGGCCTGACGGCAATTTACGGTATTGGCCGCACGCGCTCGCGCGACATTTGCGTCGCTGCTGGTGTGGCATTTTCGAAGAAGGTCAAGGACCTGAACGACGCAGACCTCGAAAAGCTGCGTGAAGAAGTCGGCAAGTTCATCGTTGAAGGCGATCTTCGCCGTGAAACGACGATGAACATCAAGCGGCTGATGGATCTGGGCTGCTATCGTGGCGTGCGTCATCGTAAGGGCTTGCCCCTGCGTGGCCAACGCACGCGTACGAATGCCCGTACGCGCAAGGGTCCGCGTCGTGCAGCGCAATCGCTGAAGAAGTAAGCGGAACTGACAGTTACAGGAAAACGTAATGGCTAAGGCTTCGAACAACTCCGCGGCGCAACGCGTTCGCAAGAAGGTCAAGAAGAACGTCGCCGAGGGCGTGGTTCACGTTCACGCGTCGTTCAACAACACCATCATCACGATCACCGATCGTCAAGGCAATGCACTCGCCTGGGCAACGTCGGGCGGTCAGGGCTTCAAGGGTTCGCGTAAATCGACCCCGTTTGCAGCCCAGGTGGCAGCCGAATCGGCTGGCCGCGTGGCGATGGAATACGGCGTGAAGAACCTCGAAGTGCGGATCAAGGGCCCTGGCCCTGGCCGTGAGTCCGCGGTGCGCGCGTTGCATGGTCTTGGTATCAAGATCACCGCGATCTCCGACGTGACGCCGGTACCGCACAACGGCTGCCGTCCGCCGAAGCGTCGTCGTATCTAAGACGCTTGTTTCGCTAGCGCCTGTTGCCGCCGGGTTATGTGCCGGCGACGACGGGCTGCTTGCGTTATTGAATTGACTAAGCCCACCGTTCGACCCAAAGGGTTCGGACTAGCGTGAACGCGAGTTCGCGTGATCAATCATAGAAGGAATCAACGTGGCACGTTATATCGGCCCTAAGGCCAAGCTGTCCCGCCGTGAAGGCACTGACCTCTTCCTGAAGAGCGCCCGTCGTTCGCTGGCTGACAAGTGCAAGCTTGACAGCAAGCCCGGCCAACATGGCCGCACCTCGGGTGCCCGTACGTCCGACTACGGCACGCAGCTGCGCGAAAAGCAAAAAGTGAAGCGCATCTACGGCGTTCTCGAGCGCCAGTTCCGCCGTTACTTCGCTGAAGCCGACCGCCTCAAGGGCAACACGGGTGAAAACCTGCTGCAATTGCTCGAGTCGCGTCTCGACAACGTCGTGTATCGCATGGGCTTCGGCTCGACGCGCGCTGAAGCGCGTCAGCTCGTCGGTCACAAGGCGATCACGGTGAATGGCGTTGTCACCAACATCCCGTCGCTGCAGGTTAAGGCAGGTGATGTGGTTGCGGTGCGCGAACAGGCCAAGAAGCAAGCGCGTATTCTCGAAGCGCTGTCGTTGGCTGAGCAAGGCGGTCTGCCGAGCTGGGTCGCTGTCGATTCGAAGAAGTTCGAAGGCACGTTCAAGAGCAAGCCGGAACGCAGCGACATCGCTGGCGATATCAACGAAAGCCTGATCGTCGAATTGTATTCGCGGTAATCGGATTGACGGCCGGGGCACCCTGATTGCGTCGCGCAAGGGGGCGCCTCGGCTGTTTATTTTCAGGTTGTTACCGGTCAGCCTTATCGGTGTAACGAGCCGAGGGTATTGAAAAGGAAAACCTATGCAAACCAGTTTGTTGAAGCCCAAGATCATCGCGGTTGAATCGCTTGGTGAGAGCCATGCGAAAGTGGTCATGGAACCGTTTGAACGCGGTTACGGCCACACCTTGGGTAATGCGCTCCGGCGCGTCCTGCTGTCGTCGATGATCGGCTACGCGCCGACCGAAGTGACGATCGCAGGCGTTGTTCACGAGTATTCGACGCTCGACGGTGTGCAAGAGGACGTAGTCAACCTGTTGTTGAACCTGAAGGGCGTGGTCTTCAAGCTGCATAACCGTGACGAAGTGACGGTTACGCTGCGCAAGGAAGGCGAAGGCGTTGTCACCGCTGGCGACATCGAACTCGCGCACGATTGCGAAGTCATCAATCCGGATCACGTGATTGCGCACCTGTCGAAGGGTGGCAAGCTCGACGTACAGATCAAGGTCGAAAAGGGCCGCGGTTATGTGCCGGGTAACGTGCGTCGTTACGGCGAAGAGTCGGCCAAGATCATCGGCCGTATCGTGCTAGATGCGTCGTTCTCGCCGGTTCGCCGCGTGAGCTACGCCGTCGAAAGCGCGCGTGTCGAGCAGCGTACGGACCTCGACAAGCTCGTGATGAACATCGAAACCAACGGTGTGATTTCGCCGGAAGAAGCGATCCGTCAATCGGCGCGTATTCTGGTCGATCAACTGTCGGTGTTCGCTGCTCTGGAAGGCACGGAAGCTACGGCTGAAGCGCCGTCGCGTGCGCCGCAGATCGATCCGATCCTGCTGCGTCCGGTGGATGATCTCGAACTGACGGTTCGTTCCGCGAACTGCCTGAAGGCCGAGAACATTTACTACATCGGCGACCTGATCCAGCGCACGGAAAACGAGCTGCTGAAGACGCCGAATCTGGGCCGCAAGTCGCTGAACGAAATCAAGGAAGTACTGGCGTCGCGTGGTTTGACGCTCGGCATGAAGCTCGAAAACTGGCCGCCGGCTGGGCTGGACAAGTAAGTCGCGCAGTTAACAGGTATTCAGCTGAGACGAAAGTCATCGCTGCACTACTGGCACGGACGCGGATTTTCCTTTAAAATCCGCGTCTTGCCTTTTTTCACTACCGGCCCGTGCACTCGCAAACCTTCGGGTTCGCCGAGCGCGATAGAAGAGCTGGACCAAAACTTTGAATCGAAGGAATTGAAATGCGTCACCGTCATGGTCTGCGGAAACTGAACCGCACGAGCAGCCACCGTCTGGCAATGCTCCGTAACATGTCAAACTCGCTGATCGAGCACGAAGTCATCAAGACGACGCTGCCGAAGGCGAAGGAACTCCGTAAAGTCGTCGAGCCGCTGATCACGCTCGGCAAGAAGCCGTCGCTGGCAAATCGTCGTCTGGCGTTCAACCGCCTGCGCGATCGTGATTCCGTCTCGAAGCTGTTCGACGTGCTCGGCCCGCGCTTCGCAAACCGTCCGGGTGGCTATCTGCGCATCCTGAAGTTCGGTTTCCGCGTTGGCGACAACGCACCGATGGCACTGGTCGAATTGATGGACCGTCCGGAAGTCGAAGAAGTTGAAGTGCAAGAAGCTGAATAAGCTTCCTGCATCGGGAAAAAAAGCCAGGCGATGCCTGGCTTTTTGTTTGTAGCGACGGAACACAGCCCGGCAGCCCGCGGCGCAGCGACCGTCAGCGGCTGATCAACTGCGGTGATACGATAGCGGCAACCCTGTCCTACCCAGCCGGAGCGGTCTGTGAGCTCGAATGTGACGTTGATCCTGACAACAGTGCCCGATTTGGACACGGCGCAGAAGCTCGCAGCACAGGTCCTCGATGCGCGTCTTGCTGCGTGTGTCAGCCAGCAAGGCGCCGTGCACTCCACGTATCACTGGCAAGGCAAGCTCGAGTCGGCTGATGAGATTCAAATGCTCTTCAAAACGAGCATCGCGCGGGCTCCCGAGCTCGAGCAGTTCATCCAGAAGCACCATCCGTACGACACGCCCGAAATCCTCTGCTGGCAAGCCACCGCATCCGCGGCCTACGGCCAGTGGGTCATTGCTGAAACTCAACGCCCTGTTCATGTTTAACGCTCTGCACCGACGGGGGCGCGAAACGCTGCGCGCGGCCGTCCTGTTTATCTCTTGTCTGCTGGTTGTCGTGATGTCCGCGGGCGTGGCGCGCGCTGACGATGATTTTCTCGATCCGGCGGTCGCCTTCAAGTTCAGCGCCACCGAGCAGCCGGGCGAAGTTGTCGTTCACTACAAGATTGCTGACGGTTACTACATGTATCGGGAGCGTTTCGCATTCGCAACCCGCAATGGCACGGTGACGATCGGCGATCCACAGTTGCCGGCCGGTCACGTCAAGTTCGATCAAACGTTCGGGAAAAACGTCGAAACTTACCGCAACGACTTGACGATCCACATCCCGGTGAAACAGGCGTCAGGTCCGTTCGATCTGGCGGTGACCTCCCAAGGCTGCGCGGACGCGGGGATCTGCTATCCGCCCATGGAGCGTGTCTACCACGTGGACGGCGCCGCGCTACACGCCGCCAGCACGAGTCCCGCTCCGGCGGCCGCCGCGCAGGTGGCGCCGGACGGCGCGGCCGGTACATCCTCGTGGTATGAACGCACAACCAGCGCCGACTATGCGCAGTCGCTCCTGCAAGGCGGCAGCTTCTTCGCGATCGTCGGGATTTTCTTCGTCGTGGGCGCTGTATTGAGCCTGCTGCCGTGTTCGTATCCGATGATCCCGATCCTGTCGGCGATCATCATCGGTGAAGGGGCGCGCGTGACTCGCGGGCGGGGCTTCGCGCTGTCGCTCGCCTATGTGATCGGGATGGCGCTGGTCTACACGGTGCTCGGGATCGCAGCGGCACTGGTGGGTCAGAGCCTCGGCGCGTGGCTGCAAAATCCGTGGGTCCTGGGCGCGTTCGGTGTGCTGCTGACCGTGTTCGCCGTGACGCTGATTGCGGGCTACGACATCGCGTTGCCGCAGCGCTGGCAGGATGGGGCGTCGACCGCGTCGCAAGGTCGCTCCGGTGGCAAATTCGCGGCTGTGGCCGCGATGGGCGCGTTGTCGGCGCTAGTCGTCGGCGCATGCATGACGGCGCCGCTGTTCGCCGTTCTGGCGTTTATCGCGCATACCGGCAATGCACTGCTGGGTGGGGCCGCGCTGTTTTCAATGGGTATCGGCCTTGGCGTCCCGCTGTTGATCATCGGCCTCGGTGCTGGCACATTTTTGCCGCGCGCGGGTGCGTGGATGGATGGCGTGAAGGTCTTTTTCGGTGTGGTCCTGCTCGCTGCCGCGTTGTGGATCGTCTGGCCGGTGCTTGATCCGGTCGCGCAGATGCTGCTGAGCGCGCTGTGGCTGCTGGTCGCGGCGGCCGCGTTGGGCCTGTTCTCGGCACCGGCCGGTCCCAGTTCGGTGTGGCGCCGGCTTGGCCGCGGCTTGGGCGTCGCGTTGACGATCTGGGCCGCGGTGCTGCTGGTGGGCCTTGCGGCTGGATCGTCCGATCCGCTGAAGCCATTGGCGGTACTGGCCGCGCGCGGCGGTGTCGGCGGCGCGGCGGGGACGTTGTCAGACGCGCCGAATGCCACGCAGGTCGACAGCCTGACATTTGCCCCGGTGCGTTCGTCCGCCCAGCTTGATGAGGCCGTGAAAACGGCCGCCCAGCCGGCCATGCTGGACTTCTATGCCGACTGGTGCGTGAGCTGCAAGGAGATGGAGAAGTTCACCTTCAGCGACCCGCGCGTGCATGCTCGTCTGCAGCAACTCAACCTTTTGCGCGCGGACGTTACAGCGAATAACCCGGATGACCAGGCGCTGCTGAAGCGTTTCAAGCTCTTCGGCCCGCCGGGCATCATCTTTTTCGATCAGAGCGGCGCGGAAGTCCTGCGCGTGGTGGGCTACGAGTCAGCAGATACCTTCCTGCACAGCCTCGACCGGATCCCCACGCCGCCTCAGTCGTAAACGGGACGCCGTGCGCGGCGCCGGGACCGCGGGAATCGCGACCGGCAACAACGCAGCCGTAAAAAAGCGGAAGCGCCGTCTCCAGCGCCTCCGCTTCATCAACCGTTAGCCGCCTAACCGGCGGCTCCGCCTGCACTCATGCGTCATGAGGCCCACAAAACCGCGCCCCGCAACCCGCTACTTTTGCGCCCGCAGGATCCGCGCAGCATCCAGCGCGAAGTACGTCAGCACGCCATCCGCACCGGCCCGCTTGAACGCCAGCAGCGATTCCATCATCGCCTTGTCGTGATCGAGCCAGCCATTCTGTGCGGCGGCCTTCAGCATCGCGTACTCTCCGCTCACCTGATACACATAGGTCGGAAAGCGGAACTCGTCTTTCACGCGCCGGACGATATCAAGGTACGGCATGCCGGGCTTGACCATCACCATGTCCGCGCCTTCTTCGATGTCCGCACGCACTTCCCGCAACGCTTCATCCGAGTTCGCCGGGTCCATCTGATACGTCATCTTGTTGCTCTTGCCGAGGTTCGTCGCGGAACCGACAGCATCGCGGAACGGGCCATAGAAGGCCGACGCGAACTTGGCCGAGTAGGCCATGATCCGCGTGTGGATGTGATCCTCGCTTTCGAGCATTTCGCGGATCGCGCCGATGCGCCCATCCATCATGTCCGACGGTGCGACGATATCGACGCCCGCTTCGGCCTGGGCACGCGCCTGCTCGACGAGAATATCGATGGTCTCGTCGTTGATGACATAGCCCGCTTCATCAAGCACGCCGTCCTGGCCGTGGCTCGTGTACGGATCGAGCGCAACGTCGGTGAGCACACCCAGATCGGGGAAGCGCTTTTTCAGTTCGCGAACGGCGCGCGGGACCAAGCCCGCTTCGTTGGTGGCTTCGTGGCCATCCGGCGTCTTCAGCGAAGGCTCGATCGCCGGAAATAGCGACAGCACCGGCACGCCGAGTTCGACGCACTGTTCGGCTACGCCCATCAGCAGATCGACCGACACGCGCTCGACGCCCGGCATCGACGGCACGGCTTGCCGCACGTTGGTGCCTTCGACGACGAACACGGGGTAGATCAGGTCGTTGGTGGTGAGGATGTTTTCCCGCATGAGGCGGCGCGAGAAGTCGTCGCGGCGCATACGGCGCGGACGGTGATGCGGATAGAAGCTCATATCGGATGTCGTGAATATCGTGGAGATGACAAAAACGCCTGCCTCCGCCTGCCGGAAACTCTTTTCGAGACAATGGTATATCATACCGATCGAGCAAGGCGCCTGGCGCTGACCTCCCCGCTTCTCCTCCCTGAGCGGGTGCCTGTCGTTTTTTCGATTAGGCTGTTTGGCCCGCCGTCAGTAGCGGCGGGTTTTTTTATGGGCGCGCGAAATAGGGCCTAGACCGGGCCTAAGCCGCCCTCAGGCGCTTACTCGGCGGCAGCTCCGTCGTCCGCAGCGTCCGCTGCGTCAGGGATCAGCCAGCTTTCGATCAGTTCGTGAGCCTCGTCCAGGCCGACGCGTTTGAGGGCCGAGAAGAGCTGGGCGGTCAATTCGCCCTGGTAGCCGGCGGCGCGGTATTCGGCCAGACCTTTCTGGGTGGTCCGAAGTGCGTTGATGCTCTCCTGCCGCGTCAATTTGTCGCACTTTGTCAGCAAAGTGTGGATCGGCTTGCCGGTCGGCGCGAACCACTCGATCATCGTCCGGTCCAGGTCGGTCAGCGGTCGGCGCGAATCCATCATCAAAATCATGCCGCGCAGTTGCGAGCGCGACTGCAGGTAGCTCGACAGCAGCGCCTCCCAGTGTGCCTTGGCGGCACCCGGCACTTCAGCATAGCCATAACCGGGCAGATCCACCAGATGCGCTACCGGCTCGTCCGCCGGCCCCACCGAGAAGTAATTGATGTGCTGCGTGCGGCCCGGCGTCTTACTGGCGAAGGCGAGGCGCTTCTGGTTGCACAGCAGATTGATCGCCGTCGACTTGCCCGCATTCGAACGCCCGGCAAACGCAATTTCGGGCTGCGGGGTGGCCGGCAGATCACGCAGGTGATTGACGGTCGTAAAGAAGCGGGATTGGTGGAGCAGGAAGGACATGGGGGAACCAGGATATGAGACGCCGGGGAACCCGGAGTGGGGACGGGTCAAGCCCGACTGGCGTCTAAGCGATTAGCGAGTTATTGTACAATACGATGGTTTACTGAAGACCTGAGGGGCCAGCGCGCGTGCCTCTGCGGTAGGTCGGTCGCCGTCGTTTTGCAGAACCTCTAATTCCCACAAGACGAAACAGGGTGTGCGAATGAATCGACTGTGCAAAGCTCTGATGGTGTTTCAAGTAGCGGCAGGTCTTTCAGTTTTAGCAGTTCAGGCGCGAGCAGCAGATCCGGGAAAACCGGACATCAATCGGGGACAAGCAATTGCGACGCAGGTTTGCGCGTCATGTCACGGTGCCGATGGCAATAGCGCTGGCGGCGCCTATCCCAAGCTGGCGGGCCAGCATCCCGAATATCTCGTCAAGCAGTTGATGGATTTCAAAACCCAGCCAGGCGCCAAGCAACCCGCCCGTAATAATGCGATTATGGCGGCCATGGCCGCGCCACTGTCCAATCAGGACATGGTCAACGTCGCTGCATATTTTGCGGCGCAGACGCCGAAGCCGGGTTACGCACACAACAAGAACACGGTCCCGTTAGGGGAAAAGATTTATCGTGGCGGCATCGCCGAACGGGCTGTGCCGGCTTGCGCGAGCTGCCACGGACCTACCGGTCAGGGTATCCCGGTGCAGTATCCGCGTCTGTCTGGGCAGTGGGCGGACTATACGGTGACGCAGCTGAACGCGTTCACGCAGGGGCCGGGCGCGCGCAACAATAGCGATCCAATGCATACCATTGCGTCGCGGCTGTCAGATAGCGATATCAAGGCCGTGGCCGATTACATCGCGGGCTTGCATTAAAAAGTCCGCACGCAAGTGCAACCGGCCCAACGAGGCCGGTGAAAAACAAGAAAAGGGTGATGGCGTCGTGCGCTCCATGCGTTAGCGACGGCCGTTCACCCTTTTTTGCTGTTCTGTCGGAGTGTGAATGAGCGTCACCACGTCGGGTATTGAAGTCAAGTCGGGCCAGCGGCCCATGCGTCGGGCCATTGAGTTGTTGAGTTCGATGCGATTCGCGATCGCGCTGCTGGTGGTCCTGTCGATCGCCAGCATCATCGGCACCGTCCTTACCCAGGACGACCCGTATCCCAACTACGTCAATCAGTTCGGTCCCTTCTGGGCGGATATCTTCCGCTCGCTGAGCCTGTACACCGTGTACAGCGCCTGGTGGTTCATGCTGATCCTCGGCTTTCTGATGGTCTCGGTGTCGCTGTGCGTGATCCGCAACGCGCCCAAGATGATCGCCGACATAAAGAGCTGGAAGGACAAAGTCCGCGAGTCGAGCCTGCGCGCCTTCCATCACAAGGGCGAGTTCGCGGTGAGCGGCACGCGCGCAGAAGCCTCGGCCACACTGTCGAAACTTTCGGGTCGGCTCGGCTACAAGTTCGTGACGCGTGAGTCGGACGGTGCCACGCTGATTGCTGCCAAGCGCGGTGCGCTCACCAAGCTTGGCTATATCTCCGCGCATCTTGCGATCGTCATCATCTGTCTGGGTGGCCTGCTCGACAGCAATCTGCCCATCAAGCTGCAGATGTGGATGTTCAACAAGACGCCGATCAACAGCAACTCGGTGATCAACGACATTCCGGCTGAGCACCGTTTGTCGCAATCGAATCCGACCTTCCGCGGTTACGCGTGGGTGCCGGAAGGCGAGCATGTCTCGACGGCTATCTTGAACCAGCCGAACGGTTCGCTGATTCAGGACCTGCCGTTTTCGATCCAGTTGAACAAGTTCATCGTCGACTACTACTCAACCGGCATGCCGAAGCTGTTCGCGAGCGACATCGTCGTGATCGACCACAAGACCGGTGAGAAAATTCCGGCGCGGGTCGAAGTGAACAAGCCATTCGAGTACGACGGCGTGTCGATCTACCAGTCGAGCTTCCAGGACGGCGGCTCGCAGATGCAAATGACCGCGTACCCGATGACGGGCACCAGCGCGAAGACCGCCCCGTTCGGCGGCACCATTGGCAACTCGGCGCCGTTGGGCAACGCCGTGCCCGGCGCGGATGGCCAGACCATCGAATTCGCCGACTTCCGCGCCATCAACGTCGAAAACATCTCGAACGGCAGCGGCGCCAATGACGTCCGCGGCGTCGCCCACCAAACGCTGAAGGAGGCGTTCGACGAGCGGCTCGGCTCGGGTGCCAAGACCTCGAAGCCGCTGGATCTGCACAACGTCGGCCCGTCGGTGCAGTACAAGGTGCGCGGTAAGGACGGCCAGGCGCGCGAATACAACAACTACATGCTGCCGGTCGACGTGAGCGGCGAGAAGATGTTCCTCGCCGGCATGCGCGTCAACCCGGACGACCCGTTCCGTTATCTGCGCATACCTGCCGACCAGGGTGGCACGGTCAAGGAATGGATGAACCTGCGCGCCATACTCGAGAATCCGGCCATGCGCGCCGCCGCGGCGCACCGTTTTGCACAGCGCTCGGTGCCGTCGTCCAACCCGGAACTGCAGCAACATCTCGAAGAAAGCGCGCTGCGCGTATTGACCCTCTTTGCCGCCGGCGATAGCAGCGTCGGCATGATGCAGGGCGGCCAGAACATTGGCGGCTTTCAGGCGATCGCCGCGTTTATCGACCGCTCGGTGCCGAAGGGCGAGCAGGAAAAAGCGGCCTCGCTGCTGCTGCGCATGCTTGAAGGTTCGACATGGGACCTGTGGCAACTGGCCCGCGAGCAGGCCGGCGAGCCCGACGCGACGCCGTCGGCGGACACGAGCCTTTTTATCCAGAGCTCGATCAACGCCCTATCCGACAGCTTTTTGTATGGTTCACCGGTCTATTTACAACTTGACTCATTCAAGCAGGTGCAAGCTTCGGTATTTCAGTTGACGCGCGCGCCGGGTAAAAAAGTCGTGTATCTTGGCAGCCTGCTCCTCGTATTGGGCATCTTCTCGATGTTCTACGTCCGTGAACGGCGCCTGTGGTTCTGGATCAAAGATACTGATCACGGTACGAACGTCGTGATGGCGATGTCGAGCGCACGCAAGACGTTCGACTTCGACAAGGAGTTTGCTCAGACGCGCGACGCTGTCGGCGTCGTGCTGGGTGCTAAACCCACCGACGCGGCTGACAAGACCGGCACGCCCGGTGCAGCATCGTCCGCAGGCTCACAAGATTCGACCCGGTAAGATCATGGACTTGACTCAGGTTTCCTCATCCCCTTCGCGCGGTAGCGCGTCGGCCAAGAACGCGCCAGGCAATGCGGCGCAGCAACCGGCGCTGTTCGACGAGCGGCCGTTCTTCAAGCGCCTCGGCGCATTCGACTGGCTGTTCGCTCTGGTGATGGTCGCGGGCGCGGGTTTCGCGCTGTCGCGCTATCACCCGTTCATGAACTACTACGACAAGCTGGTGCTGGTGTGCGCAGTGCCGGTTTTCGTCACGCTCGGCTGGCGCTGGAAGCCGGTGCGGCTTCTGATTGCGGGCATCGCGGTGCTGTCGCTGTTTGCGATCCAAACCTATCAGGGCGACCTGGCGCGGGCGGATAGCGCGTTTTTCCTCAAGTACTTCTTGTCGAGCCAGTCCGCCATTCTGTGGATGAGCGCGCTGTTCGTATTGGCCACGCTGTTCTACTGGATCAGCTTGCTGTCGCGTTCGCCCACTGGCGCTGCAATTGGCTCGAAGATGACGTGGGCCGCCGTGCTGATGGGCTTTGTCGGCCTGATGGTCCGCTGGTACGAGTCGTACCTGATCGGTTCGGATGTCGGTCATATTCCTATCTCGAACCTCTATGAAGTGTTCGTGCTGTTCAGCCTGATCACCGCGCTCTTCTACCTGTACTACGAGCAGCACTACAACACCCGCGCGCTCGGTGCGTTCGTGCTGCTGGTGATCAGCGCCGCGGTCGGCTTCCTGATGTGGTATTCGATTTCGCGCGATGCGCAGCAGATCCAGCCGCTCGTGCCGGCGCTGCAAAGCTGGTGGATGAAGATCCACGTGCCGGCTAACTTCATCGGCTACGGCAGCTTTGCGCTGTCGGCGATGGTCGGTGTGGCCTATCTCGTCAAAGAGCACGGCATGCTGGCTGACCGCCTGCCGCCGCTCGACGTGCTCGACGACCTGATGTACAAGTCGATCGCAGTGGGTTTCGCGTTCTTCACCATTGCCACGATCCTGGGCGCACTTTGGGCCGCTCAGGCTTGGGGCGGCTACTGGAGCTGGGACCCGAAGGAAACCTGGGCGCTGATCGTCTGGCTGAACTACGCGGCCTGGCTGCATATGCGGCTCATGAAGGGTCTGCGTGGCGCTGTCGCCGCATGGTGGGCGCTGACGGGCCTGCTGGTGACCACGTTCGCGTTCCTCGGCGTCAACATGTTCCTCTCCGGGCTGCATAGCTACGGCAAGCTGTAAGATCTGCCGTTCTCAACCGACCAAGAACCGCCGAGTGCCCTGCATCGGCGGTTTTTTCGTATACGCGGGAATATTGGTGCATCCAGAGTGTTCGTCAGAACAGTACCTATGGATGAGCAGTCGAACGATCATCAACATGGCCCGAGGGGCCAGCAGGAGCGGCAACATGTGGATCAAGCGGACCGACAGGATTGCACTGCACGGCGACAATATCGCCCGCAGCGAAATCACGCCGCAACGCGTGTACGAGAACCGGCGGCGCGTGCTGCGGGCGGCGGGCGCGATGGCGATGGGCAGTCTGATGGGCGTTAGCGGCGAGGCACTGGCCATGTACACGTCGCCGGACGCCAAGGGGCAGAAGCTGGTGGCGAAGACCAATCCGAAGTTTGTGGCACAGGATAAGGTGACCCCTTACAAAGACATTACCACCTACAACAACTTCTACGAATTCGGCACCGACAAGAGCGATCCGGCGCAGAATGCCGGCACATTGCGCCCGCATCCGTGGCGCGTGAGTGTCGAAGGCGAGGTGAAGAACGCCAAGGTGTTCGACATCGACGATCTGCTGAAGATGGCACCGCTCGAGGAGCGGGTGTACCGGCACCGCTGCGTCGAAGGCTGGTCGATGGTGATGCCCTGGATCGGCTTCCCGCTGTCGGAGCTCATCAAGCGGGCCCAACCAACCGGCAACGCCAAATACGTGCAGTTCATCACGCTAGCCGACCCGTCGCAGATGCCGGGCCTGTCGACGCCGATTCTGGACTGGCCGTATTCCGAAGGGCTGCGGATGGACGAAGCGATGAATCCGCTGACCTTGCTGACGGTGGGCTTGTACGGAGACGTGCTGCCCAATCAGAACGGTGCGCCGCTGCGGATCATCGTGCCGTGGAAATACGGCTTCAAGAGCGGCAAATCGCTGGTAAAGATCCGCTTTGTCGACAAGCAGCCGGCCACGAGCTGGAATACTTACGCGCCAAACGAATACGGCTTTTACTCGAACGTGAACCCGAACGTCGACCACCCGCGCTGGAGCCAGGCAACGGAACGGCGGATCGGCGAAGATGGGTTCTTTACGCCAAAGAGGAAGACGCTGATGTTCAACGGCTACGGCGATCAGGTTGCCTCGCTGTATCAGGGCATGGACCTGAAGAAGAATTTCTGAGCGGGAATCGCGATGGCCTCTGAAACACCAACCGTGTCCCAACCTGCTTCGCGGCGACAGCCATCTGCTGCAAAGCGTCCCGCCGCAGCGGGTGCGCGCTGGGTGGTGCCGGCGAAGATCGCGGTATTCGTGGCGGCGTGGTATCCGCTCGCGCGCATCGTGTTGTTCGGCTTGACCGACCGGCTCGGCGCCAATCCGATTGAGTTCATCACCCGTTCAACCGGCCTGTGGACGCTGGTGTTTCTGTGTATCACGCTCGCCGTGACGCCGCTGCGCCGCTTGACCGCCGTGAGCGCGCTGGTGCGGTTTCGGCGCATGCTCGGTCTGTACGCGTTTTTCTACGCCACGCTGCATTTCACGACCTATCTGTGGTTCGACAAATGGTTCGACGTGGCGGCAATCCTGAAGGACATCGGCAAACGTCCGTTCATCATGGTCGGCTTCGCGGCTTTCGTGCTGCTGATCGTGCTGGCGGTCACCTCGCCCCGCGCGATGGTCAGGAAGCTGGGACGCCGCTGGCAGACGCTGCACCGCGCGATCTATGTGATCGGCGTGCTCGCGATCCTGCATTTCTGGTGGATGAAGTCGGGCAAGCACGATTTGCTGCTGCCGAAGATCTACGGCGCGATCATGGTGGCGCTCTTGGGGTGGCGTCTGCTTGTGTGGTTGCGCGAACGTAGGGTGGTGTCGGCCCGGAAGAGGTGAGGGCGATCCTGCTCCGCTCGCTGCCTTGGGCGCCAGCCAACGAAAAAGGCGATGCCGCGGTGGCATCGCCTTTTTTTTCCAGCTTTCTGGCGTGTGAGGCGTTTGCCTCGCGTGGTCAAGCCGGCAGGATGGTTTCCCCGGCGAACAACTGCTTAACCTCCTCGCGCGCGCGGACCACATGCGCCTTGTCACCGTCGACCATAACCTCAGCCGCACGCGGACGCGTGTTGTAGTTCGAGCTCATCACGAAACCGTATGCGCCAGCCGAACGCAAGGCGATGAGATCGCCCGGCTCGATCGCCAGCAGCCGCTCGCGGCCGAGCCAGTCGCCGCTTTCGCAGACCGGGCCAACCACGTCGTAGACGTGCGCCGGCACCTCGCGCTTCACGACCGGTTCGATGCTGTGATACGCCTCATACATGGCCGGGCGCGCAAGATCGTTCATCGCGGCGTCGACGATGGCAAAGTTCTTTTCCGCACCAGGCTTTAGAAACTCGACACGCGTGAGCAGAATGCCGGCATTGCCGACCAGCGAACGTCCCGGCTCGAAATACACTTCGCGATGCCCGTGACCGCGTGCTTCGATGCGATCGAGCACCGTGCGCACGAACTCGCCGATGTCCGGCGGGGTTTCGTCGTCATAGGTGATGCCGAGGCCGCCGCCGACGTCGATATGACGTATCGTCAACCCGTCTGCTTCGATCTGCTCGACCAGTTCGAGCAGCTTGTCCACCGCGTCGAGATACGGCGCGACTTCGGTAATCTGCGAGCCGATATGGCAGTCGATCCCCACCACGTCGAGATGTGTCATGGACGCGGCGGCGCGATAGGTGGCGCGCGCCTCGTCGAAGGCGACGCCGAACTTGTTCGACTTCAGACCGGTGGAAATATACGGATGCGTTTTCGCATCGACGTCAGGATTCACCCGCAGCGACACTGGCGCTTTTTTGCCCACTGAAGCGGCGACCGCATTCAGACGATCGAGCTCAGGAATCGATTCGACGTTGAAGCACTTGACGCCTGCGTCGAGCGTTTCGCGCATTTCCGCGGCACTCTTGCCGACGCCTGAAAACACCACGTTTTCGGCCTTGCCCCCGGCAGCCAGCACGCGTGCCAGCTCACCGCCTGAGACGATATCGAAGCCCGCGCCGAGCCGTGCAAACACGTTCAGCACAGCAAGATTGCTGTTCGCCTTGACGGCGACGTGGACGGTGGCGCGGCGCCCTGCACATGCTCCGGCATAGGCTTGCCATGCGTCGGTCAATGCAGCACGCGAATAGACGTACAGCGGCGTGCCGAACTGCTCGGCGAGAGAAACGGCGGACACGTCTTCAACGTGCAATACGCCGTCGACATAGGCAAATGCGGATCGAGTCATGCGAAAGTCTTATTGAGCGGGGGTGCTGCCGGAGGCGGGTTGTTGCGGCTCCGATGCAGCGGAGTCGGGTACGCTACGGAGTTCGGTTTCCGGCGACAGCGACAACGGCGTGCCGGACGTGTCAGGTACAGTGCCAGATGCCGCTTCGGAATCGGGCTTCACTGCGTCAGGCGACGGCGTCTGGGTCTCATCGGTGGGTTTGGCCGGCAACGGCGGCACGGTCGGCAAGTAGAGCCCTCCGCGTTGCCCGCAACCGCCAAGCACGCAACCTGCGACAATGACCAATGCGGCTAGCCTGAAGCCGGGCGCCACTGCGCGCATCCGAGAAACAACTCGCATGACTGTCCCTGAAAAAATGATCGTTGGAGTTTAGCATGTCCGATAGCGAATACCTGACCCGCGCCGAGGCCGCGCTCGCGGCCATCGAGCGCACGCTCGACGATATCGAAGCCGATATCGAATTCGAGCGCAGCGGCAATGTTCTGACGCTCGAATTCGAGAACGGCTCGAAGATCATCGTCAATCTGCAACCGCCGATGCGCGAAATCTGGATCGCCGCCAAGGCAGGCGGTTTCCATTTCCGTTTCACCGACGACGCATGGCGTGACACCCGCAACGGCACGGAGTTTTTCTCCGCGCTGTCTGACTATGCGACGCAGCAGGCGGGCGAGCCGGTTCGCTTCGAAGCGTAAGCGTTTGGCTCGACGGCACGCGCCGTTAAGGCGCGTGACGAGCCCGCGGACTAATGGCCGCGGAACAGGTTCATGATGTCCTGCTTTTCCTGCTCACCGACCTGTTCCGGTGCTGCCGCCCCCGACGCCGCATCGCTCGAGTTCGCGTCGAGATCGGCCTGACTCACGCCGACGGTTGCAACGAAACCGTTGCCCGGCGTGAAGTTGTCGAAATACAGTTCGTCGCCGAGCGTGACGACGCCATCGGGCATCGGCATCTTGTATTCCGGCACGCCCTTCAATGCCTTGGCCATGTAGTCGATCCACACCGGCAATGCGAGACCGCCGCCGGTTTCCTTGTCGCCAAGACTACGTGGATTGTCATAGCCGATCCATGCGATCGCGGTGAGCGTGTGCTGGTAGCCCGCAAACCAGGCATCCCGCGAATCGTTGGTCGTGCCGGTTTTGCCGGCGAGGTCGGTGCGCTTCAGGATATTGCTTTTCGCGCCGGTGCCGCGCTGCGCGACGCTTTGCAGCAGGCTGTTCATCACGTAGGCATTGCGCGCGTCGATTGCGTGCGGCGCACTCTGTCCGGCGACGAGCGGTTTGGCTTGCGCAACGACGATGCCACGTTGATCCGTGACCTCCGCGATCAGGTATGGGTTGATCCGATAGCCGCCGTTGGCGAACACCGAAAAGCCACCCGCCATCTGCAGCGGCGTGACGAGCCCAGCACCGAGCGCCATCGGCAGATAGGCCGGATGACGATCCGCATCGAAACCGAAATGCGTGATGTACCCCTGTGCGTACTTCGGACCGATCTGGTTGAGGATGCGGATCGACACGAGGTTCTTCGATTTCTGCAGCGCGGTGCGCATCGTCATCGGACCGTCGAAGCCGCCGCCGTAATTCTTTGGCTCCCAAGCCTGGCCGCCGGTTTCGGCGGCAGTGAAGAAGAGCGGCGCGTCGTTGATGACCGTGGCCGGTCCCAAGCCCTTTTCCAGCGACGCGGAATAGATGAACGGCTTGAAGCTGGAACCCGGTTGCCGCCACGCCTGAGTGACGTGGTTGAACTTGTTCTTGTTGAAGTCGAAGCCGCCCACCAGCGCGCGGATCGCACCGTCTTGTGGCACGACGGAGACGAAGGCGCCTTCCACCTGCGGCAACTGCGTGATTGACCAGCTACCGTCGTCGCCCTTGACGACGCGGATGATTGCACCCGGACGGATGCGCTGATTCGGCTGCGCGCGCGGGCCGAGTGCGAACGAGGCGAAGCGCAGGCCATCGCCTTGCAGCGTCGCGACGTTACCATCGGCAAGGGTCGCCTGGACCTGCTTCGGACTCGCGGTGGTCACCACCGCCGCGATGATCTCGCCGTTGTCCGGATGTTCGAGCAAAGCGTCGTCGATCGCCTGTTCGCGCTCGTCCGCGTCCGTGGGTAAATCGATGAACGCTTCCGGACCGCGATAGCCGTGACGGCGTTCGTAGTCCATCAGACCTTTGCGCAGCGAACGGTACGCGACATCCTGGTCCGCGGAGTCGATCGTCGTCACGACATTGAGCCCACGCGTGTAGGCTTCTTCGCGAAACTGCGCATACATCATCTGACGCACCATCTCCGCGACGTACTCGGCGTGCACGCTGAATTCCTTGCCGGCGCCCTTGACGGCGAGCGGCTGCCTGCTTGCCGTGTCGTACTGTTCTCGCGTGATGTAGTGCAACTCGAGCATGCGCGTCAGGATGTACTCCTGACGAATCTTCGCGCGTTTCGGGTTGACGACCGGGTTATAGGCGGAGGGGGCCTTTGGCAGACCGGCGAGCATGGCGGATTCGGCAAGCGTAAGGTCCTTCATATCCTTGCCGAAATACACCCGCGCTGCGCTCGCAAAACCATAGGCGCGCTGACCGAGATAGATCTGATTCATGTAGACCTCGAGAATCTGATCTTTCGTCAGCTTCGACTCGATTTTGTACGCGAGCAACATCTCGTAGATCTTACGCGTGTAGGTTTTTTCGCTCGACAGAAAGAAATTCCGCGCCACTTGCATGGTGATCGTGCTGGCGCCCTGAGTGGCGTGGCCGTTGGTCAGCGCGACGAAGCCGGCGCGCGCGATGCCCGTCAGGTCGACGCCGCCGTGGTCGTAGAAGCGGGCATCTTCAATGGCGAGCACGGCCTTCTTCAGACTGTCGGGCACATCCTGAATATGGACGATGTCACGCCGCTCTTCACCGAATTCGCCGATCAGCACGTGGTCGGCCGTGTAGATGCGCAGCGGCACCTTCGGACGGTAGTCGGTAAGCGCGTCAAGCGAAGGCAGATTCGGCGTGGCGACCACGAGCGCATAGCCGAGCACGAGTCCGGCACATGCGATGCCGGCAAACATCAGACCTACCAGCGCCAGAACGAGCTTTAGCCACAATGGACGTTTGCGCTTCTTTGGCGCGGGCGGCGGGGACGTAGGGGACGAAGATTGCATATGAACACCAAAAAACAGTCCCGCGATTATAGCCGTCCGGCCCGATAGCTTTCGGCATGCTTACGGTAGATCGTCGCGCCGCGCAGGGGATGACCCTACTGTAGACGCTTTGATGTTGCATCGGGGGCCATGAGCTCCACGTTAGCCATTCGGCCGAATATCGGCCGCCGCCGCGGCTGCGCACAATTGTCCTTGCCGGAGAACCCCGGCCGCCCCCAGTTTTCCGCCCCGCAGGAAGTCCCCTTGGGAATGGCCCTTCGGGGATTCTGGCGGCGTTCATCGTGGCGTCAGGTTTGTGGGCGCTTAGTCCTCGCGCTCGATTGGTCGTTTGTGTATGTCGGAGGTTTTGCATGTGTCTGAAGGGAGGCAGGATGGCGATCAGAATCAGAAGTTCATTGCTCGTGAAGGTGCGACGTTTTGCTGCAGGAATTGACGTGAGTCGTGAGGCGGTGAGGCTCGTGGTGTTGAGCCAGCGCCTTCGCATGGGCGAGCAGATGCGGGTGGAGCACCTCGCGGCTGTACCGTTAGCTGCAGGCGCGATGGCGGGGGTGGAGATCGTGGATCGCGCTGCCGTAACCCGCGCAATGCGTGAGGTGTTTGCAGACCTGCCACGTGCGTGTGCGTCCCATACGCTGCGTTGTGCGATGGCGCTGCCGGGTTCGGCGACTCTGATGTCGAGCTTGCCGCTATCGCGCTTTGGCGCCGCTGGGGAGCTAGCAGTAGCGGGCGGGGGAACGCTTGCGACGCTGGAGTCGGCAGTGCTTGGCGAAGCCGAGCGGCTTGCCGGGATCGAGCGTCATGCACTGGCCGTTGACTGGTTCATTGACGGAGCTCCGCGCCGCGCTGCGTCAGTGACCATCGCGACCGCCGGGCGCCAGCATCTGGAGGCGCGCATCGAATGCGCGGCGGCCGCGGGCGTGACCTTGACGGCGATCGACGGTGAGCCGCACGCCGCGTTACGCGCGCTGCGTCACGCGGCGATGCTCGAACTGGAGCCGCACGAAACCTACGCCGCCATCTGGATTGGCGCGGACGGTGTGTACGGCTGGCGCATCGCGGATGAAGCGGTCACCAGCGAGATGCACTATCCGGCGCCCGAACACACCGATCTCGCTGACGCGTTGCGCGACCTTACCGACGGCGGCGCGCCTGGCTGCGCATTACTCGGAGGAGAGCTCGAGTTGCTCGACGGGGTCGGATTTTCTGTCGCGGATCTTGGCGACGTGCTGGGTTGTACCGTGCTGCCGTTCGAGTGCCTGTCGTTGGGCGATTGCGTGCGCCCGTTGTCCGCCGAGCTGCTGCGCGAGCCGACCTGCGCGGTAGCGTTTGGCCTCGCATTGCGCGGGGTGATGGAATGACCTGGATGAATTTGCGCATGGGAATGGCCGGACGCCCCATCTGGATCGGCGGCTTTAACCTGCTGCCCTACCGGCAACGCGACGCGCGCCGCGCCCGGCGGCGCTGTCTGCTCGAATGGTCGGGGGCGGCGTTGGTCGGCTGCGCCGCCGTATTGGCTGTGGCGGGCTGGCAGGCATTTGAGCGGGCGCGGCTCGATGGACAGCGCGTGTCGAGCGAGCGCGAGTTGGCGCACCTCGCTGTGCCGCTCGCGGAGCAGGCGCGACTCCGGCACGATGCTGAAGAAAAAGGCAAACGGGCCGCGCGTGCGGTCGTGTTGTCCGAACCTTTGACGCGCCTGCTCGACCTGCTCGATACGTTGAGCCGCGTGCCCGCCGAAGGCGTCGTCCTGCAGCAGCTAAAACAGCATGCGCATGAGACCGAGTTGCTGGCGACCTCAACGGACCCCGTGGCGTCCGCGATGTGGCTCAAGCAATTGAGCACGATCCGCGGCGTGAAGAATTCCGAGGTCGCAGATCTGCATCCTTTGGCACGTGCGGGACGCGAGGCTTCGGCCGCCGGCAGCGGTCCAGTCGAATTTACCGCCAGATTGCGCTGGGAGGAGCCCGTGAAAGACGCGGGACAGACCGTCGCATCTGCGGGCGCGCATTCACGCGATACCGACAAGCCGCGAGGTGCACGATGAGTACCTTATTTGCCCCGGGGGGCGGGGCGACGCATCAGACCGCGCACGCCTTTCAGTGGCTGAACCGCATGCGGTTGCCGCTCGATGCGTGGAGCGGGCGAAGCCGGCTGCTGGTCGGATGTCTTATCGCAGCGGTCGTGTTCGCTGTTGGCGCGAATGCCTGGATTTCCGCAGACCTGTCTGGTGTGCAGGCAAGCCATGCGGCGCTCTCCGACGCGCAGCACAGGGTTGCGCAGGCCCAGCAGGCGCTCGCACGGTTGCCCGCGTTGCGTCGTCAGGCCGCGGCCACCGCTGGCGGCCAGGCGCTGGCCACGTGGGCTCCAGCTGACGATGTGCGCCTGATGTCGCTGCTCGCGCTGCGCAGCGGCGTTACGTTGCTCACCCTGGCGCCAGGCGTGGGACACGATGCAGGTTCGGATGCCGTGCGGTCGCTGCATCTCACCGTACAGGCTGATTTCCTGCATCTAATGGTGTTCCTGCGTGGGCTGTCCGACATGCCAGTACTCGTCGTGCCTGAAGACGTCACCGTGAAGCGCAGCGCGGGGAGCCTGCTGATCAGCGCTAACCTGCACGTGTTTGCCGACCTGAGTCCCGCTGCGGCCACCCCGGAACTCTTCGATGACGAAGACATGGACGCGGACGACGAAGACGTGGTGTTCTACGACCCCTTCTCTCGAGAGGCGCAGTCGGACGGTGATGTAACAGACGTGGGCTTGCTGCGCCTCGCTGGTGTGTTGCGCGACCGGACGCGCGGCCTCGCACTGCTCGAAACGGCTGACGGCGCTGCCACCGTCGAACAGGGGCAGCGCGTGGGTAACGACCGCGTCACAGCCATGGATGCGCTCAGCATTACGCTGACGAATCCTGTCGGTACACGCACGCTTGCGCTGACGGAGGCGTCATGACGGGATCCGAGCGAATCCGGCGAGCAATCGCCTGTGCCTTTTTCGTTGGAGGCACGGCGCACGCTTCGTTGCCGCCGCTTCCCGCCGTGATGCCGACCGACGATGCGGTTACGCCCTACGACGCGCCGCCGTTGCCGCGCAATCTGGCCGCAGACGTGCCCAACCCCTTTCTGCGCGCCGAATCGGCCGACGAAGGCCCGCCCTCGGGGACGCCTGCGAGCGCGGCAAATGACGAGGTCGATGGCACGCCGCTCGAGGGCGTTCCGCTCGGGGTACGGCGCTCCCGGCCTCGCGTGCGATAGCTGCGCGCGCCGAAGCACCCGCCGAGGCCCTCGAAGGCTCGCCTGTACCGCTCGCCCCGGCGCAGCGTCTGGGCGACGCGTTGAGCCATACGATCGACGACGGTCTTGCACCGGATAAACCCATCTCGCTGAATTTCCAGCGCGCGGAACTGGGTGCGGTGCTGAACGCGTTCGCTCAGTTCACGGGTCTGAATATCGTCGCCAGCGACAGGGTCCGCGGCACGGTGTCGCTGCGGCTCGACAAGGTGTCCTGGCGTACCGCATTCGATACCTTGCTCGACGTCAACGGCCTCGCGATGGAGCGGCACGGCAACGTGATCTGGGTCGCGCCGCTGGCGGACCAGGCGGCGCGCGAGCGACAGCGCTTCGAGGCTCATGCGCGCGTCGCGGATCTGGAGCCGCTTGCGAGCCGGACCTTCGAGCTGCATTACGCGCACGCCGAAGACGTGCGGCGCCTCTTGACCGGCTCGGGGAGCCAGCGCGTGCTGTCAAAACGAGGTGCAGCGATGGCCGATGTGCGCACCAACCTGCTGTTCGTCACTGATCTCGACGCGCGCCTCACGCAAATTGCCGAGCTGCTGGCGTCGATCGACCGGCCATCGCGCCAGGTGTTGATCGAAGCGCGTATCGTCGAAGGGGAGCAGGGCTTTTCGCGCAACCTGGGTGTGCGGCTTTCGCTCGCTGCGGCGAGCGCGGACGGCGGCACGGCAACCGGGCTCTCTGGTGGCAAGGACGGCACGCTCTACGATCTGTCGGCGGGCCCGCTGTCCGGGTTCGACGCGGCGACGGCGGGTCTCACGCTGTTCGCTGCACAGGCCACGCGCCTGCTCAATATAGAATTGAGCGCGCTGGAAGCCGAGGGGCATGGGGAAACGGTCTCGAGCCCGCGCGTGGTGACGGCAGATCGCATGAAAGCGATCGTCGAGCAGGGCACCGAGCTGCCGTATCAGGCAAAAGTCGGCCAGGGCGTCTCCGGCGTGCAGTTTCGCCGCGCAAGCCTGAAGCTGGAGGTGGAGCCGCAGATCACGCCGGATGGCCGGGTGGTGCTGGACCTCGACATTGCCAAGGACAGCGTCGGCGAGCAAACGGCCGCGGGCCCGGCCATCAACACCAAGCACGTGCAGACGCGCGTCGAGGTGGAGGACGGCGGGACCGTGTCAATTGGCGGAATCTACGCCACGGACGACCGGGATGATGTGACTCGCGTGCCACTCTTGGGCAAAATACCCGTTTTGGGCGCACTTTTTCGTCATCGGGCCCACCGTGACCAGCGCAGCGAGTTGGTCGTTTTTATCACGCCGCGCGTTGTGCAGACGAATTGAGCGCCTGCTGCAGCCGCGGCCCGCAGGCTCGACAAGGCAGTCGCTTTGCCAGTAAGCTGCGGCACGAACCATACCGGATTAGCCAGAGGACACCGTTGCAAGCGCGGGACGCACACGCCAATGTATTTTTTGTAGGGCTCATGGGGGCAGGCAAGACTACCGTGGGCCGCGCGGTGGCGCGCCGGCTGGATCGTCCGTTTTTCGATTCCGACCACGAAATCGAGGCGCGCACGGGTGCGCGTATCCCTGTCATCTTCGAACTCGAGGGCGAAGCGGGCTTTCGCGACCGTGAAGCGCACGTGATCACCGACCTCACCCTCCAGCAGAATATCGTGCTGGCCACCGGCGGCGGCGCGGTATTGCGGCCGGAAAACCGCCTCGCGCTGCAGAATAACGGCGTTGTCGTCTATTTGCGCGCCAATCCGCACGATCTGTGGTTGCGCACGCGGCGCGACAAGAACCGGCCGCTGCTGCAGACCGAAGACCCCAAAGCGCGTCTGGAAGAGCTCTACGAGGTGCGTGACCCGCTTTACCGCGAGTGTGCGCATTTCGTCATCGAAACCGGCCGGCCGTCGGTCAACGGCCTCGTCAACATGGTCCTGATGCAGCTCGAGATGGCCGGCGTCGCCAAACATCCTGCGTCATAATGCAAGCATGATTACCGTCAAAGTCGAACTGGGCGACCGCGCCTATCCCATCCATATCGGCGCCGAGCTGATCGGTCAGACTGCGCTGTTTACGCCGCATATCGCCGGTTCGGCCGTCACCATCGTCACGAACACCACTGTCGACCCGCTCTACGGCGACACGCTGCGTGCGGCGCTCGCGCCGCTCGGCAAGCAGGTGTCCACGGTCGTGCTGCCCGATGGCGAGGCCTACAAGAACCTGGAAACGCTCAATCTGATCTTCGACGCGCTGCTGGGCGCGCGGGCCGACCGCAAGACCACGTTGATCGCGCTGGGCGGCGGGGTGATCGGCGACATGACCGGGTTTGCCGCCGCCTGCTATATGCGCGGCGTGCCGTTCATCCAGGTGCCGACTACGCTGCTGTCGCAGGTTGATTCGTCGGTGGGCGGCAAGACCGGTATCAACCATCCGCTCGGCAAGAACATGATCGGTGCGTTCTACCAGCCGCAAGCCGTCATTGCGGACATCGGCGCGTTGCGTACGCTGCCGGCGCGTGAACTGGCTGCCGGCGTCGCTGAAGTCATCAAGACCGGCGCCATTGCGGACGCCGCATTCTTCGACTGGATCGAGGCGAATGTCGGCGCGTTGAACCGCTGCGAGCCACAGGCGCTCGCAGAAGCGGTCAAACGCTCATGTGAGATCAAGGCTTCGGTGGTGGCGGCAGACGAACGCGAGGGTGGTCTGCGTGCGATTCTCAATTTTGGCCACACGTTCGGTCATGCGATCGAAGCCGGGCTCGGCTACGGCGAGTGGCTGCATGGCGAGGCGGTCGGTTGCGGGATGGTGATGGCGGCCGATCTGTCCGTGCGCCTCGGCCATCTCGATGAAGCGGCGCGCCAGCGTCTCGTCGACGTGATCAAGGCCGCGCATTTGCCTACCCGCGCTCCTGCGCTTGGCGAGTCCCGCTATGTCGACCTGATGCGGGTCGATAAGAAAGCCGAAGCGGGAGAGATCAAATTCATCTTGCTGAAGCGTTTTGGTGAGACGCTGATTGGCCCGGCACCCGACGCCGCCGTGCATGCCACGCTAGCGGCCGCCGTCTGACTGCCGCTGCTATGCGAACCGGGTGTGGTCCTTGATTCGGAGAAGCCGGTGAGTGAAACGCGTAGCGAAACCCTGAGTCCCTCCCCCGGTGCCGCGCCTGCGAGCGCGACCCCGGCGCTTCCTGCGGCACCCAACCTCGCTGCGCTCGAAGCCCATCTCGCGCCTTATGCGGCGCATGCGTCGCAATCACGCGGCCGCCGCCATGCCGAAGCGCCGCCCAGCGCGCGCACCGAGTTCCAGCGTGATCGCGACCGCATTGTCCACTCGACGGCGTTCCGGCGGCTCGAATACAAGACCCAGGTGTTCGTAAACCACGAGGGCGATCTGTTTCGCACCCGCCTCACACACAGCCTGGAAGTAGCGCAGATCGCGCGTTCGGTAGCGCGCAACCTGCGGGTCAACGAGGATCTGGTCGAAGCTATTTCACTCGCCCATGATCTGGGCCATACGCCGTTCGGCCATGCCGGTCAGGACGCGCTCAACGAATGCATGCGCGAACATGGCGGCTTCGAGCACAACCTGCAGAGCCTCGCCGTGGTCGACGATCTCGAAGAGCACTACGGAGCGTTCAACGGTCTCAACCTCTGTTTCGAGACGCGCGAAGGCATTCTCAAGCATTGTTCGCGGGAAAATGCGCGGCGGCTCGGTGCGCTCGGCGAGCGCTTCCTCGAAGGGCGGCAGCCGTCCATCGAGGCGCAGATCGCGAATGTCGCGGATGAGATCGCGTACAACAATCACGACGTCGACGACGGACTGCGTTCAGGGCTGCTCACGGTCGAGCAGTTGGCCGAGGTCGAGTTGTGGCAGGCGCACTACGAGGCGGCGCGCCGCGATTATCCGCACATCGAGGGGCGTAGACTGATTCACGAGACGGTGCGCCGAATCATCAACACGCTGATCGTCGATCTGATCGACACGACGACCCGCAACTTAATGCAGCACGCGCCGGCTTCGCTTGACGCTGTACGCGCTGCGCCGCCCCTGGTCGCGCATAGTGAGGCCGTCGCCACGCAGGCGGCAGCCCTCAAGCGCTTCCTGTTTAAGAACCTGTATCGCCACTATCGCGTGATGCGTATGGCCAACAAGGCGCGTCGGGTAGTGATCGGCTTGTTCGATGCGTTCAGCGATGATCCACAGCTGCTGCCGCCCGCGTACCAGTCGTCGGATGCCGCGGCGCAGCCCCGCCTGATCGCCCATTACATCGCGGGCATGACCGATCGCTACGCGCTCAAGGAATACCAGCGCCTCTTCGTGATTTCGGACAACTAGCATCCGCGAGTTGGGTCTACGCACGGCGCACGCAAAGCACGCTCGAGCATAGCCGCGCGGCTAGCATGCGCCGACCCAGAATCCGTTCCGACTTCGGCGCCGCTAAAGGAGGCCGCTCAGTCGAGAGGCCCTCAAATCAAGCTCAGCGAGCCCGTGCGAACAGTGCACCGGCAATCAGGGCAATACCGCCCACGATCGCAACGGTCTGCCACGGGTTTTCATGCACGTAGTCGTCGGCATCCGCGAGCGCGACTTCGGCGCGTTGACGCACCGCATCACGGGTGTCGTTCAGGCGCGAACGTGCTACTTCCAGGCGTTTGCTCAACTGGGCGCGCAACGCTGCAGCGTCGGCTTGCGTGCCGTCGGACAGCGTGTCTTCGAGTTCCGACATCAGTGAGCGCAGTTCTGTGGCAATGTCTTCGGCAGCATGGCGGCTGTGGCGCGCGATACGGCGCGCACGGCGGCTAGTCGTCGTCCAGGATTCGCCGAGGGCGTCTCGCGTGTTCGGTAGTGCAGTCATGGTCGCTCCGTCGTTGAAGAGTCAAAGGGCTCCCGCTTGAATCGGGCGGGAAACCCCATGTCACGCAACTTCGGTGCCACGCGCCAGACCGCGTTCAGGGCCAATCAGCACACCTTTGCGGTGGCACAATTTGCACTTCAAGCCTGTCCGCGCTAGTCAGATTTACAAAGCGACAGGTAGGAGTGCGATGCCCGACGGCCCTTCCGACGCCAAAGAAATGAAAATGCCGCCATGAATGCATGACGGCATTGTTCAAGCCCCCAAAAACCGTCTACCCTTAGTCTTAGTGTCAGAAGCGATAGCCGATGCTGATATAGCTGACGATCGGATTGAGCCGGATCTTTGTCTGCGACTGGACGTTGAGCGTGCCGACCGGTGTGGCGGCGGCGGTGTTCAGCTTTGCGGTAGTGCTGAGCGGTATATACGAGAGCGATAAACCGGCGAACCAGTGCTGGTCGATTGCGAAGGTGAAGCCCCCATTAAACACCGGCGCCCACGAACTATCCGTGGATACGGAGGTCGGACCATGCAGTACCTGCTGTTCGAACACGCTGTTCGTGATCTCTGCATCGGTGAACGAGACATGGGTGACACCCACGCCCAGGTATGGACGGAATCGCGCTTGCGCGTCCCTGAAGTAGTACTTGAACAGCAGGGTGGGGCTCCACTGTTTGGCGTCGCCGAGCTTGCCGTATGAGGTGAAGGCGCCCGAGCCCTCCAGATTGAACTTCGGCGGGATGCCAATCACGAATTCGGTTGCGATGTGGTCGGTAACGAAGTACCCGCCGGTGAAGCCAAGTGTGTCGCCGCTATCGAGGCTGGCACCTGAATTGGGTACGGTGACATTGACAGGTGAGCCGCCAACGCTTGTCTCCTTCAACGGATCACTATTGGACTGAGGCGCAAAATGCAACCACCCTGTTGTGACGTAAAAGGTTCCGGCCGATTGAGCGTGGGCTGCCGTCATGCAGGCAAGCGCCGCGATCCCCGTCATGGCCTGTTTTAACTTCATATTTGTGCTCCTCCAGAAAAGGCCCGCTCATTATGACCACAACGTTTGAAACAAACCATACGCGGCGGTTAGAGCTTTCTCCCTAAGCTCCGTATGGTTTTCGGCTTAGCCGCTTCGCACCGAATCGTACGGGCGTTCGGCTTTTTTGGACCTTCGGGTATATACCAACGCGACTATTGGATACTCCAGCATGGCACGGCTCGCACGTCTTTATGTCCCCGACCAGCCGCAGCACGTCATCCTGCGCGGACTCGATCAGCAGCCCGCATTTGTCGACGATCAGGATTACGAGCTCTTCATCGATTGTCTGAAGGCGGCTTCCCGCGACCATCACCTGTCGATTCACGCGTACGCGTTGATGCCAGGCGCGGTGCAACTACTTGTCACGCCGACCGAGGAGTCGAGCTTGCCGAAGGCGATGCAGGCGGTCGGTCGCCGCTACGTCGCCCACTTCAACCGGCGCTACTCGCGGCGCGGCACTTTATGGGAGGGGCGCTACCGGGCGACGGTGATCGAGGGCGAGCGCTATTTCCTGCTGGCAAGCCGGGTAGTAGAGATGTGCCCGGTGCGCGGGCAACTGGTGAGCGCGCCTGAAGACTACCGCTGGTCGAGCTACCGGCACCATATTGGACTGACGCTCGACAGCCTGATCACCGACCATCCGTTGTACTGGTCGCTAGGCAATACGCCGTTCGAGCGGCAACGCGCCTATCGCGAGCTCTGCGAGCAGCCGCTGGACGAACGCGAAGCCAGTCAGCTGCAGCAGGCCACGTTAAAAGGCTGGGTGCTCGGCAGCGATTCGTACCGCGAGTGGGCGGCGCGGGCGGCGAACCGGCGGGTGTCGCCGTTGCCGCGCGGGCGGCCACGCAAGGTCCGGGAAACGCCGCAGACCCAATAAAGCGTTTCGCTTCAAGGGGCTGCAGGGAAGCGGCATCTTCATATGCCGCTTTCTTTTGCACCGATTTTGATATGGCACCAATAAAAACAAGGTGCGATGCACCAATCTAATAATCGGGGTCATACCATCACATTTTATTTGCTATTCCTTTGATTCGTCGCGTATATTCCGAATTCCGGCGGTTTCGATGCGGATTGCTACGAAGCTGCCTGCGCGGTTGCAGCACGACTGCAGGCAATAAAAACGGTTCAACGGCCTTCCCCGGCCCCCTTACAGACGGTGTCCCCATGAACGATCACGAGCAACCGGTCTCCTCGGTTCCCGCCGCGCAAGGTCTCTATGACCCGCAAAACGAACACGACGCCTGCGGCGTCGGCTTCGTTGCCCACATCAAGGGCAAGAAAAGTCACGAGATCATCCAACAGGGCCTGAAGATCCTCGAGAACCTCGATCACCGGGGCGCCGTCGGCGCCGATCCGCTGATGGGCGATGGCGCGGGCATCCTGATTCAGGTCCCGGACGGTTTCTATCGTGAGGAAATGGCCAAGCAGGGCGTAACGCTGCCGCCGAACGGCGAATACGGCGTCGGCATGATCTTCCTGCCGAAGGAGCACGCGTCGCGTCTCGCCTGCGAACAGGAACTCGAGCGTACGGTGAAGGCCGAGGGTCAAGTGGTGCTGGGCTGGCGCGACGTGCCGGTCGACCACTCCATGCCGATTTCGCCCACCGTCAAGGCGAGCGAGCCGCTGATCCGCCAGATCTTCATCGGCCGCGGCAAGGACATCATGGTGACCGACGCGCTCGAACGGAAGCTGTACGTGATCCGCAAGACCGCCAGCCACCGCATCCAGGCGCTCAAGCTCAAGCACGGCAAGGAATACTTCGTGCCGTCCATGTCGGCGCGCACGGTGGTCTACAAGGGCCTGCTGTTGGCGGGCCAGGTCGGCGTGTACTACCGCGACCTGCAGGACGACCGCACCGTGTCGGCACTGGCGCTCGTGCACCAACGTTTCTCGACCAACACGTTCCCGGCGTGGGAGCTGGCTCACCCGTACCGCATGATCGCCCACAACGGCGAAATCAACACGGTGAAGGGCAATGTCAACTGGCTGAACGCCCGTACCGGCGCGATTGCTTCGCACGTGCTCGGCGACGACCTGCCGAAGCTGTGGCCGCTGATCTACCCGGGCCAATCGGACACCGCCTCGTTCGACAACTGTCTCGAACTGCTGGTGATGGCCGGCTATCCGCTCGTCCACGCAATGATGATGATGATCCCGGAAGCCTGGGAACAGCACACGCTGATGGACGACAACCGCCGCGCGTTCTACGAATATCATGCCGCGATGATGGAGCCGTGGGACGGCCCCGCCGCGATCGCCTTCACCGATGGCCGTCAGATCGGCGCCACGCTCGACCGTAATGGCCTGCGTCCGGCGCGCTACATCGTCACGGACGACGACCTCGTCATCATGGCGTCGGAAGCGGGCACGTTGCCGATTCCTGAATCGAAGATCGTCAAGAAGTGGCGTCTGCAGCCGGGCAAGATGTTCCTGATCGATATGGAGCACGGCCGCATCATCGACGACAAGGAGCTGAAGGACAACCTCGCCAACGCCAAGCCGTACAAGAGCTGGATCGACGCGGTCCGGATCAAGCTCGACGAAATCGAGCCGAAGGCCGAAGACGTCGTGACGGAGCGCCGCGAAGCCGCTGCCTTGCTGGATCGTCAGCAGGCGTTCGGCTACACGCAGGAAGACCTCAAGTTCCTGATGGCGCCGATGGCGCAAGCCGGGGAAGAGGCGGTCGGTTCGATGGGCAACGACTCGCCGCTGGCGGTCATGTCCAACAAGAACAAGACGCTCTATCACTACTTCAAGCAGCTGTTCGCCCAGGTGACGAACCCGCCGATCGACCCGATCCGTGAAAACATGGTGATGTCGCTGGTGTCGTTCGTCGGTCCGAAGCCGAACCTGCTCGACACGAACAACATCAACCCGCCGATGCGTCTCGAAGTGTCGCAGCCGGTGCTCGACTTCAAGGACATCGCCAAGATCCGCGCGATCGATCAGTACACGGGCGGCAAGTTCAGTTCATATGAACTGAACATCTGCTATCCGGTGGCGTGGGGCAAGGAAGGCATCGAAGCGCGTCTGGCGTCGCTGTGCGCAGAAGCCGTCGATGCGGTGAAGTCCGGCTACAACATGCTGATCGTCTCGGACCGCCGCACCGACCGCGATAACGTCGCGATCCCGGCGCTGCTCGCTACGGCCGCGATCCACACGCATCTCGTGCAGCACGGCCTGCGCACGAGCGCGGGTCTGGTGGTCGAAACCGGCTCGGCGCGCGAGACGCATCACTTCGCGTTGCTCGCGGGCTACGGCGCGGAAGCCGTGCACCCGTACCTCGCGATGGAAACGCTCGCGCAGATGGCCGCCGGCCTGAAGGGCGACCTGTCGGCGGAGAAGGCGGTCTACAACTTCACCAAGGCAGTCGGCAAGGGCCTGCAGAAGGTCATGTCGAAGATGGGCATTTCGACTTACATGTCGTACACCGGCGCGCAGATTTTCGAAGCGGTCGGTCTCGCTGAAGACCTGGTGACGAAGTACTTCAAGGGCACCTCGTCGAAGGTGGGCGGCATTGGCCTGTTCGACGTGGCCGAGGAAGCGATTCGTCTGCATCGCGAAGCGTTCGGCGACAACCCGGTACTGGCCACGATGCTCGACGCGGGCGGCGAGTACGCCTACCGTGTGCGCGGCGAAGAACACATGTGGACGCCGGATGCGATCGCCAAGCTGCAACACTCGGCGCGCAGCAACTCGTATCAGACGTACAAGGAATACGCACACCTGATCAACGATCAGACGAAGCGTCACATGACGTTCCGCGGCCTGTTCGAGTTCAAGTTCGATCCGACGAAAGCGATTCCGCTCGACGAAGTGGAACCGGCGAAGGACATCGTCAAGCGCTTTGCAACCGGCGCGATGTCGTTGGGTTCGATCTCGACCGAAGCGCACGCCACGCTGGCTGTGGCGATGAACCGCATCGGCGGCAAGTCGAACACCGGTGAAGGTGGTGAGGACGCGAACCGCTATCGCAATGAACTGCGCGGCATTCCGATCAAGAACGGCGACACGATGAAGTCGGTGATCGGCGAGGAAGTCATCGTCGACATTCC
Organism: Paraburkholderia sp. EB58; assembly: GCF_050436665.1. NCBI lineage: Bacteria > Pseudomonadati > Pseudomonadota > Betaproteobacteria > Burkholderiales > Burkholderiaceae > Paraburkholderia > Paraburkholderia sp. EB58. Next base: position 43,459 of record NZ_JBNDMQ010000053.1, read on the forward strand.
GCTGAAGGATGGCGATTCGCTGCGCTCGAAGATCAAGCAGGTGGCATCGGGCCGCTTCGGTGTGACGGCGGAGTATCTGTCGTCTGCTGATCAGATCCAGATCAAGATGGCGCAAGGCGCGAAGCCGGGCGAAGGCGGCCAGTTGCCGGGTCACAAGGTGTCCGATTACATCGGCAAACTGCGTTACTCGGTGCCAGGCGTCGGCCTGATCTCGCCGCCGCCGCACCATGACATCTACTCGATCGAAGATCTGGCACAGCTCATCCACGATCTAAAGAACGCGAACTCGGCTGCCAGCATTTCGGTGAAGCTCGTGTCCGAATCGGGCGTTGGCACAGTCGCAGCCGGTGTGGCGAAGGCGAAGGCCGATCACGTCGTGATCGCGGGTCATGATGGCGGTACGGGTGCTTCGCCCCTGTCGTCGCTCAAGCACGCTGGCACGCCGTGGGAACTGGGTCTCGCGGAAACGCAGCAAACGCTCGTGCTGAACCAGTTGCGCGGCCGTATCCGCGTGCAGGCCGACGGTCAGATGAAAACCGGCCGCGACGTCGTGATCGGTGCTTTGCTCGGCGCGGACGAGTTCGGCTTCGCGACGGCGCCGCTCGTCGTCGAAGGCTGCATCATGATGCGCAAGTGTCACCTGAACACCTGCCCGGTCGGCGTCGCGACGCAAGATCCGGTGCTGCGTGCGAAGTTCAAGGGCCAGCCGGAGCATGTCGTCAACTTCTTCTTCTTCGTTGCGGAAGAAGCGCGCGAAATCATGGCGCAACTGGGCATCCGCAAGTTCGACGACCTGATCGGCCATGCCGAGCTGCTCGATACGAAGAAGGGCATCGAGCACTGGAAGGCGAAAGGTCTCGACTTCTCGCGCGTGTTCCACCTGCCGTCAGTCCCGGCGGAAGTGGCGCGCAAGCACGTCGACGTGCAGGACCATGGTCTCGACCGCGCGCTCGATCACGTGCTGATCGAGAAGGCGAAGGCCGCGATCGAGAAGGGCGAGCACGTCTCGTTCATCCAGCCGGTACGCAACGTGAACCGTACGGTCGGCGCCATGCTGTCCGGCACGATCGCGAAGAAGTACGGCCACGATGGCCTGCCTGACGACACGGTTCACATCCAGTTGAAGGGCACTGCGGGCCAGAGCTTCGGCGCGTTCCTCGCGAGAGGCGTGACGCTGGATCTGGTCGGCGACGGTAACGACTACGTCGGCAAGGGCCTGTCGGGCGGGCGCATCATCATTCGTCCGACGAACGATTTCCGCGGCAAGTCAGAAGAGAACATCATCTGCGGCAACACGGTGATGTATGGCGCGATCGAAGGCGAATCGTTCTTCCGCGGCGTGGCAGGCGAGCGTTTCTGCGTGCGTAACTCGGGCGCGACGGCAGTGGTGGAAGGCACGGGCGATCACGGTTGCGAATACATGACGGGCGGCACGGTGGTCGTGCTCGGCGAAACGGGCCGTAACTTTGCGGCCGGCATGTCGGGCGGTATCGCTTATGTGTATGACCCGGACAGCACGTTCGCCGGCAAGTGCAACAAGTCGATGGTCGCGCTCGATCCGGTGCTGCAACAGGCCGAGCAGGAACGCACGGTCGACAAGGGCTTGTGGCACGCGAACGAAACCGACGAAGTGCTGCTGAAGGGGCTGATTGAACGTCACTTCCAGTTCACTGGCTCGCCGCGTGCGAAGGCGCTGCTCGAAAACTGGGATGCGTCGCGCCGTCAGTTCGTGAAGGTGTTCCCGACGGAATACAAGCGCGCGCTGGGCGAAATGGCTGCGAAGAAGGCGAACAAGGAAGTCCTCGCCGCCTAATTGCCGCTTAAATCAGCTCAAGTCGTTAGATACCCATTAGTTGTACCCGCCGCCCTCGTGTGCGGCGGGTGTCGATTCCCCACCTGTACAGATAGATAAGAGAACCACATGGGCAAGGCAACCGGTTTTCTCGAGTTCGAACGTCGCCATGAGACGTACGAAGCTCCGCTCACGCGTGTGAAGCACTACAAAGAGTTCGTTGCGGCACTGGCCGACGACGAAGCGAAGATTCAAGGCGCACGTTGCATGGACTGCGGCATTCCGTTCTGCAACAGCGGCTGCCCGGTGAACAACATCATCCCGGACTTTAACGACCTGGTGTTCCATCAGGACTGGAAGACCGCGATCGAAGTGCTGCATTCGACCAACAACTTCCCGGAGTTCACGGGCCGCATCTGCCCGGCGCCGTGCGAAGCGGCGTGTACGCTTGGCATTAACGACGACCCGGTCGGCATCAAGTCGATCGAGCACGCGATTATCGACAAGGCGTGGGCCGAAGGCTGGGTCGCGCCGTTGCCGGCGAAGCACAAGACGGGCAAGAAGGTCGCCGTGGTCGGATCGGGCCCCGCTGGTCTCGCGGTCGCGCAGCAACTCGCGCGCGCGGGGCACGATGTGACTGTGTTCGAAAAGAACGATCGCATTGGGGGCCTGCTGCGTTATGGCATTCCCGATTTCAAGCTGGAAAAGTGGCTGATCGACCGCCGCATGCGTCAGATGGAAGCCGAAGGCGTGACGTTCCGCGCCAACGTGTTCATCGGCAAGGATCCGCTGCCTGGGCACATCGGCAACACGGCGAAAGAAACCATCACGCCGGCCGAGCTGAAAGAGCAGTTTGACGCAGTGGTGCTTTCGGGTGGCTCGGAAACGCCGCGCGATTTGCCGGTGCCGGGCCGCGAACTGGAAGGCATCCACTACGCGATGGAATTCCTGCCGCAGCAGAACAAGGTCAATGCGGGCGACAAGCTCACCGCTCAACTGCTGGCCAAGGGCAAGCATGTGATCGTCATTGGCGGTGGCGACACGGGTTCGGATTGCGTGGGCACGTCGAACCGTCACGGTGCAAAGAGCGTGACGCAGTTCGAATTGCTGCCGCAGCCGCCGGAAGAAGAGAACAAACCGCTCGTGTGGCCTTACTGGCCGATCAAGCTGCGCACGTCGTCCTCGCATGAGGAAGGCTGCGAGCGCGATTGGGCGGTGGCAACCAAGCGTCTCGAAGGCAAGAACGGCAAGGTTGAGAAGCTGATTGCCGTGCGTGTCGAATGGAAGGACGGCAAGATGCAGGAAGTGCCGGGTTCCGAATTCGAAATGAAGGCCGATCTGGTGCTGCTGGCGATGGGCTTCACGCAGCCGGTCTCGCCGGTGCTCGAAGCGTTCGGCGTCGACAAGGACGCGCGCGGCAACGTGCGGGCCTCGACCGAAGGCGACAAGGCGTACTACACGTCGGTGGACAAGGTGTTCACCGCGGGCGACATGCGCCGCGGCCAGTCGCTGGTGGTGTGGGCGATCCGCGAAGGACGCCAGTGCGCACGCTCGGTCGACGCGTTCCTGATGGGGCAGTCGGAACTGCCGCGCTAAGTCTTCGGCCGGTCCCGCGGCGGGTGGCGAGGGACGGCAACCGTTTGCAGGACGAGGTGGAGACGACAAGGCGGTAAACGAAGCCGGGCGCCCGAGAGGGCGACCCGGCTTTTTAGTTGGCCGATACGCGTCAACCCGGGCGGGGATAATGTTTCAGCGTGTGGATTGTGCGTCTACATGCCATTGCCATTTCGCCAACCGGGCGCGTGAACCTGCGTCCAACCTAGGGTCGGGTGTACGAGATCGACGCCCGAGATACTGTCGCGGGAGCGGGCTGTTTCAACCAGGGACGGTGACCAACGATGCAAGCAACGGATTCGCCGGAGCTCGACGCATGGCAGCGCTGCTTTATCGCGCTCGCGCCGGATGCCGCGACGCGCGATGCGCTCGCCGCTGTCCCGGTTCCAGCCAGCGCGCGCCGGGTGCTCTACGAGCAGTTGCATCTGACGGTGACTTTCATCGGTTCGCTGAGCGTCGAACTGGGCGGCGCTTTGGCCGCGGGATTGGCTGAGCCCAACCCGCCGCTCCCACCTGCGCCGGTGACGCACATCGAACATTGGCCGAGTGCCGCGCATCCACGCCTGATGGTGGCGACACTGGCGATGAGCGATGAACTCGTCAAACTCGATTGGCGTGTGCGTTCTCTGATGATCAAGCTCGGCCTGCCGGTTGATGCACGTGCGTTTCGGCCGCACATTACGCTGGCGCGATTCGGCCGGGATGCTGCGGCTGTCAATCACGCAACGCAGACGCCCGCGAATCTACTGGCGCGTTTCGAGTCGCTGATCCTGTATTCGAGTACGCTGGCACGACACGGTGCGCGTTATCGGGCGTTGGCAACCACATCATTGCCGTGAGGACGTGGGCCCATACGTCCACGCGAACGACACACAGGTACCCACACGATGAACCGAACCGCCGCGCACGCAGCGCGGGGGCGGGATGAATGAGCGCTGTGTCACAGGCGTGTATTGTGCGAGAGCCGATCTTGTCTTCGGACCACTAAGGATTGTGAACAGAGGCGGACACCTACGAGCTGGCGGTGTGAGCCCGCTTTCTTTGCCTACTTTCTTTGCGGCGGCAAAGAAAGTAGGTGCCGCCCCGCACAGGGGCGAAGCTGATATGACTCCCGGTGTCAATCG
>NZ_JBNDMQ010000054.1:0-46142 GCF_050436665.1 Paraburkholderia sp. EB58
TGGTTTCCTGCCGTTTCGTTCCAGGCAGTATTGTATGGACCCGAGGGCTTTTGCGACAGCCTCTGAAGGGACGGGTTTGACGCGCACTCGATCAATCGTCTATCAGGATTATGATTGTACTCCAGATCGGGTGCGGTGACTGAAGCGTTCATCACCTTCCCAATTAATGAACTGAGCGGATCTTTGAGACTGAAAAAATGGGACACTCACAAGCTGAGAAACTGGCCACGCATGAGCGGATTGTGCAGGTCGCCGCACGTCGTTTGCGCGAGCGCGGCATTGACGGGATTAGTGTCGGCGACATCATGAAGGAAGCTGGCTTAACCGTCGGCGGCTTCTACAAGCATTTCGAGTCACGCGATGCGCTTGTGACGGAGGCGTTCATAATGGCGTTGCAGGACATCGAGCATATTCAGGACGGGCTAAAGACGGCACCTCAGCGCGCGATAAGCACGTATGTGTCAGGAAGTCATCGGAACAACGTTGGCAGAGGTTGCCCAATTTCAGCGTTGGTCAACGATGTGGCGCGCGCTCCCGATGCAACCCGCGAGGTATTCACCGAACGTGTCAGTGAAATCATCAATTTGCTCGCGCAGTCTTTTCCGGAGACGGAAGACGCCCAGAATAAAGCGGTGATGATCTTCAGCACCTGCGTGGGTTCAATAGCACTCGCTCGCGCAGTGAAGGACCCGAGTCTGTCGAACAGGATAATCGAAGGAGCGCTGGATGCGGTGCTCAAAATGTACGAATGATGCAGTGCGTAAATCTTAGGCCTCATCGCGCGTTTCCCAATCAGTATGGCGTCCATGCCCATGCTCGCCGGCAAACGGGTGCAGGCAATATTGCGCTGAAACCCGGTTTCGAACGGCAGTCTAGTCGGTACGAAACGGCTTCGACCGCGCGTCGTCATCGCCTTTGCCGAGGCGCTCGTATTCCGCGATGACCTGAGCGCCCAGCAGCAGCAGCGTCGCCGCAATTTCCAGACTGAGCAGGACCACAATCGCCGTGGTGAAGGACCCGTATACCACGCTGACCCTGGACAGCGTGGCGAAATACCAGACCAGCACGTGGCGGGTGATTTCCCATAACAGTGTCGCTGCGACGGCGCCCATCAGAGCGTGGCCCAGCGATGGCCGGCCAACTGGCATGACCAGGTAGAGCGAGGTCAGCACGAAAATTTCTCCGCCTATCCCGAGCAGGTACAGTAGCGCGCCCGAGACCCCACCGAGCGACCAGCGGCTGCCGAACAGGTTAATGCTTTCGGCGCCGATCGCCTGAAGGCTGCCCGCGACCAGCGTCACCACAAACAGGCCCAGCCCCAGACACAGGATGTAGCAATATGGCAGCACTGCTGAGACCAGAAAGCGGCGCCGGTGGATCGCGACGCGGTGAATGAAGATCACCGACATGGCGTTTTCCAGCACGGTAAAGGCGAGTGAGCTGAAAAAAAGCATGGTCACCGTCAGCGCCCACCCGAGCACCTCGCGATGCTCCAGGAAATGGGCCAGTTCACCGATGACAGGTTTGGACTGGCCAGGCACCAGCCACTCGAGGTAGCGGCCGAGCGTATCCAGCAACTCGGATGGTTCAATCACATTGGAGAGCGCGATGACGATCAAAATCAGCAGCGGCACGATTGACAGCAATGCGTAGTACGCGACCGCGCCTGCCAGAAGCAAACCCTGGTTCGCACGAAACGCCTTCAGGGTGTGGGCGGCGAAGGCACCGGGGTGCTGCAGCACCTGTCGAGCGGGATGAGCGATCGTGGGCATGGTCAGGTGGCCTCATAGGGTCGATGAAGGGGCTCCCTTCACAGTGACGTTGACGTCCGGCGAACCGCCGGACGGGGATTCCGATCCTCACGCTTCTCCAGACGGTGAGCCGGGCCTACCACCGATCGTCGAATTGACGTCATCGTCTGCGATGATTAGTTTTTTGCGCGTACAAGAAAATCACCTGCAGGCATGACCGAATTCATCGGGAGTTCACGCAAGAAACAGACCCAGCCTGGCGACCATCGAGCGGGGAGCGGAAACAGGAGAAATTTTCCGGCAGGATGTCGACCTGCCGACGTCGACCACCGGACGGTCCGTCTGGGCTGCGGCAGCCCGGATGGCAGCAGCGCAGCGCCCGCATCGGACGGAGGTTAAAAGTGCGGTGTAACGTTAGCCATTGTGGGTGGATGGCGCTTGTTACACCGACGTTGGGTTTTGGCTAAATTGCCTAGCCGTTCTTCAACACCACCCTGAAGCGCGCGGCGCCGCTCATCATGCGCTTGTACGCTTCGGGGGCACGAGTAAGCGGAAATTCCTCGATCATCGGTTTGATGCCGGTCAACGCGCTGAAGGCGAGCGTATCCTGCGAGTCGGCTGAGGTGCCGGACGGCCAGCCTTGCACCGAATTTCGCCCCATGATGAATTGTGCGATCGGGACTTCGACCGGCTCTTCCGAGATCCCGACCATCACGAGCTTGCCATTGAGACCGAGACCGCCTACCGCGGCGCTCATGGCCTTGCCGCTCGTCACGGTGGCAAGAATCACCTTCGCGCCGCCGAGCGCCTGCAGCGCCTCGGCAACGTTTTCCGTTTTGCTGTCGATGTAGTGATGCGCACCGAGCTGCTTCGCGAGCGCCGCCTTGTCCTGTCCGCGCGCAATGGCCACAGTCTCAAACCCCATCTTGCGCGCGAACTGCACGCCGAGATGGCCCAGGCCGCCGATGCCGAGAATCGCGACCACATCGCCACCGCGCGCGCCGCTATTGCGCAATGCGTTGAAGGTCGTAATGCCAGCGCAAAGGAGCGGTGCGGCGTCGACATCGGACAGATCGTCCGGGATGCGCGCCAAGGCCTCGACCGGCGCCACCATGTATTCGGCGTAACCGCCGTCGTAGCTGATGCCGGGCACGAGTGCGTACTTGCATAGAACGAAGTCACCCTGGCGGCAATGTTCACACCTGCCACAATGGCCACCGTGCCAGCCAACTCCAACCCGCTGGCCGGCCTCCCATCCTTCGATACCCGCGCCCACGGATTCAATCACGCCGGCAATCTCATGGCCTGGCACGCGCGGGTACTTCAAGCCAGGCCACAGGCCGTCCTTGGTCAGAACGTCGCTGTGACAGATGCCGCAGGCCTGAATCTTGATGAGGACGTGGCCTTCACCCGGCTCGGGTACGTCGCGCTCGACCAGTTCGAGCGGGCCGCCGGCCTGCTTCACTTCGACCGCTTTCATTTTGCGCATGGTGTTCTTCCTTCCCGGTGAGAAATAGAGAACGCGCGCCGCGCAGAATCATGCGCGAGCGTGGAGATTGATGCGAGCCCGGACCGGGCGGCTGCGCTCAGGTGTCGGCATGCGCGACGGGATGCTCGGCCAACCACGCCGATTCGGCGTCGTCGAACAGCCGCGAGCGGGTGAGAAAGCGCAGACCCATCGGCCGCTCGAGCGAAAACATTCCGCCGTTGCCCGGCAGGCAGTCAATGATCAGTTGCGTGTGCTGCCAGTACTCAAATTGCGATTCGCATCGGCGCGCTGCCGTCGCAGCAACCACCGGACTGATGGAACAACACGTCGCCGTGTTCCGATTTCAGCTTTTCGATCAGCTCGGCAGCTGCGGGCGGTGCGCCGACACGTGGCACTGCATCGATACTCATGATAGTCCCCGCTTGATCTGCTAACCAGAAAGAAAGAGGCGCCGCATACCGCGCGGCGGCTCCACCTCAGCAGCGTCGTGCGTCAGAAGAAGCCAGGTGGCTTGTCGCTGTAGCTCACCAGCAGGTTTTTCGTCTGCTGATAGTGGTCCAACATCATCTTGTGATTTTCACGGCCAATGGTTTTTCGCCGCGTGCTGGTATCGAGGTAGGCATGCCTGGCGTTCCTGAGTAAGTGAGGAGCAGAACTGTTGGTTCGTCTCCCGATTCACCACGATGTTCGTCATTCACCGACTCAGCTGAATCTCGATGGCTATCTACACGAATACATTTGTTCATGGGGCGGTTGGCCCAATGTCGAGATGTGTCCGCCCGCTGCCGACCTTTCTGTTCTGCCGGAGTGATTTACGCTGGCACGTCGACGCATATCCCGGTCTGGCCGAAATCAGCGCGATGATTGGCACTGCTACGCACACCAGGCAAGCCCCGGAACACAGTTCTGATCAACCTCGTTCCAAACGTAATTGATGTTTGTTAGCTTGCCCACTTGGCGGAACAGGCCAGATCACAATTGGATTGTTTCACGAGAGATACAGTGCAAAGCCGCTTCGACTACCTGGATGGGGCCGGGGAGCTCGCCGCTGATCTGACACAGAGGTCCCATTCACTGCGCCATCCGCGAGTGATGTGATCTTGCAGCCACCTTACGCGGCCGCTATGCCGCCTGAGCCAGTTTAAAAGGTGAGCGCGGCAGGGGTTCGCCATCCACGAATGCGGTGGCACTGCGCACGGCAAACGCGAAAGCGCATTCCTGGCTCGCGAACTCTCCGAGATTGCCGAGTGAAGTAGCTTCACCATCTTCAGCCAGGATTGATGCACGCGCTATAAAGGCTTTGCCATGCTTCGTCACGCAAGGCTGAATTGCCGCGCCGTGGTGATATAGAACCATTGCAAGTCCTCCCATCTATGTTCGCGAAATCGGCGATGGCATTTTAATGTGCCATTTTCATCAAGGGGAAATGTTACCGTTCTTCGCAGCATGCATAAATAATACATAAGAGCCAAACGGTTTGACGGGCCGGATAAAACTCATGGATACAATATGCAAGCTCAATGCCGTTCACGCCTAGGCATGGTCACGTCGATGTCGCAACTGTTGCGCGTGCGATCCGGCGCTTGCCGCGCGTCAGCGACTATCATGTATTGAATAATCTCCTTCGCAAGCGTGGCGACTGGCGTGCTGGGCGGTCGCATTCGCACTCGCCGGTGAATGGTCCGGGCGCATCAGCATGCTGTCGGGACTCCACGCGACCGACGCGAACCTGACGCCCTTCATGCGGCGCGGTGGCAAGCTGCTGATGGCGCACGGCACCGTGGACCAGACCGTCAGCACGCGGGCAACCGAGATCTACTATCAGCGCTTGCTGTTCACGATGGGCTTTAGCGCCGTCGAGTCGTTCGTGCGCTTCTACGAGATTCCGGGGATGCAGCACGCAATCGGCACCGAGTTCAACGCGTCGTGGGACTCGCTCACGGCGCTGGAGAACTGGGTGGAGCACGGGACGCCGCCGGTGCATCAGGTGGACACCGATACCGCGGGCGTGCCGGGACGCACGCGGCCGCTGTGCCAGTATCCGGCGTGGCCTAGCTATAACGGCGCGGGCGACGTGAACAGCGCGGCGTCGTTTACCTGCGTGCAGGGATAGCGCACGCAGGCCGCGACGCGCGAATGGCTACCGCGCCTGTTATCGCCGCGCGTCGCGTAACAGCTGCAATCTGCAGCGCTGGTTATGCTTGCATCGACCGCGTGCCACGCGGCCATGCCTGCTGTTCCCTCGCCCATCACGGCAACATCCGCGTGTTGTGTTTTCATTCTGCGCCCCTTGTGCCGGGTGGCCGCGCTCACAGGGGCGTTGAAAACTGAGGTACATGCCCTCTCATGATGACGACCCAGGACGCGTTAAACGAATTGGAGCCGTCGAATCAGCGCGCCGCATAGCTCGCAGTTGCTGCCGGGACCACTCGCTCACTTTCTGGGCGTTTGCCTCCGCCAGAGCATTGCTATTGCAGCACAGGCTCTGCGCAGAACACACTGTGCGGGACGATCCGCGACAGCGGCCTCCCGACGGAACAGCCGTAGCAGCCAGACACATCGAGTCAAGGACATTGGTTGCCACCGTACCGACGTCCGGGCGGCCCAGACTCGTGATTCCTTGCTGTCACCGGCTAGACTGCGGCGATAGAATCGACGATGCGGCAGCGATCAATTACGCCAGTTTAGGGGGTATAAGTTATGGAATGGATGGACACGCGACCTGTAGTGCCGGGCTACTACTGGGTGCGATTTACCGACGACCGGACGCCGAAGCAAACCATCGGAGAAGTCGCAGACGTTCCCGGGAACGGTTCACGGCAGTTAGTCGTGATCCTTCTGGGCGACGATGAGATATTGGAACTGGACGATTCGTTCTTTGACCTTGCACTCTTTGCTGGACCGATCGAACTGCCGCGGATGGAATGACCGTCAAAGCCGGACCGCGATCGGACGGGATCAATCATTGGAACATGCCATGCCATACGAACTCACTACGCTTGCCTGCGCGCCGCTCACAGAGGGGGCTGTGGCCGTTGCGGCGCGCGATTGGATAGTGCAAGGCCCTGGCCGGTTACTGGGCGCCTGGCGTACCGAAATCGGCGACCTTTTCCAGGTCAAACTGCTGCGCCGGTTCGACACCGCAGATGCGCTCGAGGAAGGGCGCCGCCGCGCGCTGATGGCTCCAGCGCCGTTCGGAATCTCTGATCCCGCCATACGACTGGACATGGAACGCTATACGCGGTTTCCCTTTCTACCAGAAGTCGAGTCAGCGACGTTCGGCAGCTTCTACGAGTTCAGGACCTATTTCCTGAAGCCGGGCGGCCTCGCGCCGACCTTAAACAGCTGGCGAGACGCCATCGCGCCTGCAGGCGATTACACAAGACATCTAGTGGTCAATATGTACGCGTTGGATGGGCCACCACGCATCACACATATATGGGGATTTTCCAGCTTGGAAGAGCGCGCTGCGCTGCGCGCACGCCATTACGCCGACGGCCTCTGGCCTCCGAAGGGCGCCCCTCAACAAATCGCGAAAGCGACATCGACGATCTGCATACCGGAACCTTACTCGCTGCTGCGCTGAAGGACTGGGGATAGGCCGTTCTCGATGATCGATATGGTTAGAGGAAGCTTCACGATGTCCCTCACTCCGCGAGCTCGCACTTCGCAAGGGGATGCATCGAAGGCCTGAGGCGTGTTCGACGACCACGCTACTGCCCGCACTGGCGAGCCCCCGCAACATAGGACATACCCAGGTTTACCGGCAACCGGGAGTGGCCCGATAGTGGTAACGCGCGCCGCCGGGCACGGACGGAAACCGCCGCAGTTTCGTCAGAACATTGCAGGGGACACTCCAGTGGCCGTATGGCGCTCTCGCCGGAAGATCGAACCGTTGATCTGTTTAAGATGGTTTGCAGTTCTCCGGGAACCTCGGCATAGTCTGTCTTGACGAGAACTGGAGTCGGCTTGTCTCTTCTGGTTCTGTCACAGGTGCGATGCAAGTCTAGCAATGCTCCTGCCGATAGAGCAGGGAGATAGGAGGGTGGACAATCCGTCATGGCGTGGCGCGAACGCAATACGCACGCAGCTCTCGTTTGCCAGCGAAGTGGATGATGAGGCAACCGCTCATCATCAGGAGTCTTTATTAAATGGTCCGAATTCCATTGGGATTGAGTGCTTAACCCTTGCGACGGCGAACGCGCGGTAATCTGTCTCTTACCAGTTCGTCAGTTCAGCTTGCTTAACTGGGAAAACGGAACATGAAGAAACGCACGACGGTTGTGTTTTGTCTGGCTGCTGGTTTGTCGGCCTGTGGCGGTGACACAGGCAGCGGCAGCAATATCGTGAACGCCACGCCCGGCTCTCACTGGTCCCATCTGGATCAGCTAACCGCGAAGGTTGTGAGGGGGAGCGGCGTTGACGGCACGCTAAGCCCCGCTGATCTGTACGCGCACTACAACATGCCTTCGCAGTACACAGGGGCGGGGCAAACGATCGTGATTGTCGACGCTCCTGGGTCGGCCAATGTCGCCAACGATCTGAGCGCATTCAGCAGCTACTACGGGCTGCCGCAATGCGATGCCTCGAACCCCTGCTTTCAGCAAATCAATCTGAATAGTGGCGCGGTATCCGCTTCCAATGACTGGGATATGGAGATCGGGCTGGATGTGGAATGGTCACACGCGATGGCCCCGGCAGCCAAAATCGTGCTGATTCAGGGGGCCAGCTCAAGCGTCAACGATCTTTTTAAGGCACTTCAAGTGGCCGTCAGCCAACCGAACGTCGTCGCCGTGTCAATGAGCTGGGGCGCGACTGAATTCTCGGCAGAAACACAGGCTGCGTACGACGGTTTCTTCAAGAGCTATCCCGGTATTGCCTTCTTCGCGGCCGCGGGCGACACCGGAAACAACGGAACAAATCAGATCTACCCTGCTGCATCGCCTTACGTCACTGGCGTGGGTGGAACGACGATCCAGAGTCTTGCGTTGCCGGAAACGAGCACCAGTGAAGTTGCATGGTCCCTGGGTGGTGGTGGTCCGAGCCGCTACGAGGCCATGCCCTCTTATCAAACCAATTTCCTGAGCGCGACAGCCGATCCGGTGCTGACGCTCAATAGCGGAAAGCGCGGCATTCCCGACGTGGCCTATAACGCTGATCCGAATGGCAGCCCTGTGGCTATTCTTGTCAAAGGTGAATGGTATGGGATGGGCGGCACGAGCGAGGGCGCGCCGCAATGGGCAGCGATCGTGGCCCGGTTGGGGCAGCAGCTGCAAACGCGGGGTTCCTCCGTATCGAGCTTGCTGGCATCGAACCACGGCTTTAACTCGCTCATCTACCAGACCAAGATTGACCAGGCCTCAAAGTCGAGCTTCTTTGACGTCACCGCCGGATCGGACGATACAAGCAACAAGTCATGTGTCATCTGTTCCGCTACTGCGGGCTACGACGAGGTAACGGGGCTTGGCGTGCCAAATGTCGGCAATTTGCTTCGGTACTTTTGAGGTTCCGGCGGGTGCCGCTCAAGGAGCGGCGTGCTCTGGCCTAGGTCAACAATGCATCAGATCGCGTCGCTTATCCCGCCATTGATTTGTTGACTGTTCGCGCAACTAAACCCGTTTGCGCGACCGGTTGGCATTCACCCCAGCTTTCAGCGCCAGGCCATACCAGACAGCGATGCACCCGGTTGCAGGCAGACATCAATCAGTCATTGCTTGTCCGCACGGTCGAAGCTTCGCTTGCCGCCGGCATCAGCGCGTGTCGCCCGCAAGGGGAAAAAGGTCAGGTCATCCAGGGTCATGGATTGCGTCCGCAAGTTGGGTTGCGGACGCAATCGGGGACCTCCTCAACCACGGAAGCTAGGTGTGCGAAAGCTCGCGGATTTTCAGCGAGAACGACAACGTTCGTGGAGAATCCGTCGAATGTTGAGCAACTCAGCACATCTCGGTAGGTCGTTACTGGGCTGCACTCAACAGCTCCGCCTCCAAAGAGGATGAGGCCGAAAAGTAAAATGTTGACATTTGTCATTCGGCAACCTACACTGCATTTCATGGAAACCGATCACAACTCCGCTACTGTCTCTCTAGCCGACTTCCGGGCAAACACGTTGACGGGAGTGGTTCAGCACGAGATCGAACGAATGATTTTGAGTGGCGAGCTGAAGCCTGGGCAGCGCCTGAACGAGAAGGCCATCGCGGACAAGCTTTCCGTGAGTCGCGGTCCCGTGCGGGAAGCGTGCCGTACCCTGGCGGAACTCGGGCTCGTCTACCTGATCCCGCAACGTGGCGTTTTCATCCAGAGGGTGACGCGCGATGACGCAATCGAAGTCTACGATTTGCGCGCGGGGCTTACTGCGTTGGCCGCATCGCTGCTCGCGCCAATCCTGACTCAGGAAATGGCGAATCAACTCGACACGTACGTGGATGAGATGCAAGAGGCTGCGGAGAAGGGCGACTTCTCGCGCTTCGATCCGCTGAATCTGGAGTTGCACGATTACATAGTGCGTTCCACTGGCAATTCGCGGCTGATCAAGCTTTATCGCGGCTGCGTCAAGGAGTTTCATCTGTTCCGCGTGCATGGACTGGTCCAGCGCGGCGCGCTGCTTCAGTCGAACGAAGAGCATCGCGAGATCGTCAATGCCCTGAAGTCCGGGAATGCGAGCCTTGGCTACGATACGAGCTTCAGTCACGTGTCAAAGGGCAAGGAGCGAGTGCTCTTGTCGCTGGACGAGCTGGCGAAGTCAGGCGCAGGTGCTGGTTCTGATCGTCGGGAAGTCGCTGACAGGTCCGCCTGACGGCGCGGACCGATGTTGATGCGCAATACGTAATCAAAAGTGCTACGGGTGCTTAACCAGCCCTTGAGCACAGTTTTATTAATTTGTACTGCTTACTAATAAAGGTGCGAAGGAGCATTGCTTAAACGCTGCGTTCAGGTTTTCACATCAGCTTACGGTCAATCTTCCCTATGCTTGAACTATCAGTGGCTTGCCAAATTACCGATCGGACCCGCGCTCTGCTTGACGGAAAGGTCGCAATCGAAGGCTGCAAGGCTAACTTTGTGAGTGGTCCCGCCGAAGAGCTTTTTCAGCGTGCATTTCGTCACGGCGAATTCGACATATCCGAACTTTCGCTGGGCACTCATTTGTTAACCACCGCGCGTGGTGAGAGTCGCTATATTGGCGTACCGGTGTTTCTGTCGAGATCGTTTCGTCATTCTGCGATCTATGTACGCACTGATCGTGGCATCGACTTTCCGCAGGCTCTCAAGGGTTGCCGCATCGGTGTGCCGGATTTCCAGCAAACGGCAGGAATCTGGGTGCGGGGCATGCTGGGCGATGAATACGGTGTGACTAGCCGCGATGTCCGCTGGGTTGTCGGCGGGCTCGAGCAGGCGGGGCGCGAGGCACGCGTGCCGTACCGCCTGCCGAACGATATCCACATCGAGCCGATCGGCGCGGATCAGACGTTGGCGAGCCTGCTAGATGCCGGCGACATCGACGCCGTCATCGCGCCGAAGCCACCTTCATGCTTCGGTCGAAACGAACGTGTGCGACGTCTCTTTCCGGACTTCAGGAGTGACGAGGAGGCATGGTTCACGAGGACGGGTCTGTTCCCGCCCATGCACATGCTCGGCATCCGCCGTACGCTGGTCGAGCAGCATCCATGGTTGCCGGTCAACGTGTATGCGGCGTTCAGGAAATCCCGGGACCTCGCGCTCGCCGAACTTGCGGTCACCGATACGTTGCGCGTCATGCATCCGTGGCTCACGTCCGAATTCGAACGCGTGAAAGCGCTGATGGGCGCCGACTACTGGCGCTACGGCATGAAGGAAAACCGACTCGATCTCGAAACGTTGCAGCGTTACGCAAGAAGCGACGGTTTGATCCAGGAGGAAGTACCGCTGGAGAGGCTCTTCGCTACCAGCACGTTTGACGGATTCAACTTCTAAACCGCCGCAGAGCGCCACAAAAACTGGAGACGATGTGATGAGGACGAGGCTAAAAAGGGCCAGTGTTATGTGGGCGGTTTGCGCTGCGCTGATCTCGACACTTGGCGGGCGAGCGCGCGCAGATGATGCCTGGCAACCCCGAAGACCGATTCAGATTGTCGTGCCGAGCGCGCCAGGAGGGGGCCTTGACCTCGTGGCGCGCACTCTTCAGAACGTCATCCAGCAGGAAAAACTATCCAGCAAGCCGGTCACAGTCATTAACCGGCCGGGCGGTGGCGGCACGGTCAGCATCGCGTATATCAATTCGCACGAAGGCGACGGCCATTACGTGGCTGTCCAGGCGCTTCCCCTCATCACTAATCGCATTACCGGACTTAGCACCTTAGGGGTCGACGACGTCACGCCACTGGCCGTGTTCGTCACCGAACCGGTGGTGTTTTCGGTGCCCGGCGATTCGCCCATCAAGTCCGGCGCCGATCTGATCCAGATGCTCAAGAAGGATCCAGCTTCGGTGACGATGGCGGTATCCAGTTCACCGGGCGGTCAGAGCCACGACGCAGCGGCGCTGTTCGTAAAGGGCGTGGGTCAGGATCCGAAGAAGATGAAGGTGGTCTTCTTCGACTCGGGTGGCGAAGCGTTGACCGCGCTGATGGGCGGTCACGTCACCGCGGCCGCAACACCGGCCGGTGTCGTGCTTGGACCAAGCCAGGCCGGCCGTGTGCGACTGATTGCGATTCCCGACGGTAAACGCGAGGGCGGAGCGCTTGCGAATGTGCCGACATGGAAGGAGCAGGGCGTCAACATCGATTTCACGACTTGGCGCGTGCTAGTCGGCCCGAAGAATATGCCCCCTGCGGAGATCGCCTGGTGGGACAACGTATTGCAGAGAGCGACTGCGTCGCCGCTATGGGCGGCTGCCCTGAAGCGCAATCTGTGGACCGCCGATTACCAGAACAGCACGCAGACACGCGCTTTTCTTCAGGGCGAACGTGATCGCCTGAGTCCGTTGCTTAACGACCTCGGTCTCGCCAAGTAGCACCCTTTTCTTTAACCCGCAGTACCTATCGACATGGAGAACCATATGTCACGCATTGTTCATCTCGCAGTCAAGGTCGATGACCTCGAGGCGGCCACACGCTTTTACACCGAAGTGTTCGGCTTCACAGAAGTGAAGACTGGGCGCAATCGCGAGCACATTTCGCGTCACATGACTGACGGGCACATCGACTTCACGCTGATGAAGTACGACAGTGAGGACTCCCATGAAGCTCAGTTGGCTGGTTCCGGTCCGCGCCTGCATCACTGGGGCGTGACGGTAGACGATCAGGAAGCCGCTGCTGAAAGGATCAAGCAATACGGTGGTGAGATCCTGTCGGCGAAGGGCGAGGGTGCGCTCAAGTTCCGCGCACCGGACGGCACGATCGCGGAAGTCGTGAAGCCTGGCCGCTACAACGAGAAGTGATGCGCCAGCCATAAGGCGAGAATGAAATTGGCAGCACGTGGCAGAGGAGAGTAATTCGTACCGGTTTGCGCGACCTCGCGTGCTATACGAACCGGCTGCGGCCGCCTGTCCGGCGGTCGTGCCGGGATCGAACTGGAGGAGACATGAAAAGCATCAGGGGCGATGTGTGGCTCGCATTCGGCGTAATCGCGCTGGCCGCCGTCTATCTTTATATGGACATGCGACTACCGGAAGTCAGGCTAAGCGACCCACTTGGTCCGAAGGCTTTTCCGGCACTCGTCGGCGTGGGTCTGATTGCGTCGGCGCTCGTGTTGCTGCTCGAAGGCCGTTCCAAGGCCCGGTTGACCGTCACGCCACCCATGTCTGCGAAGCCGGTCGCGGAGCCGGCGGTGAAAGCATTTTCCGCAGATGCGACGCCCGAGTCGAAGTCTCATGCGGTCATCCTGATCGCGATGGTGGCATGGACGGCTCTCTACTACTTCACGTTCGAGCGTGCCGGCTATCTGCTTGCCACGTCGGTCTTTCTATTCGGCCTGCTCACTTATTTCAACCGCAAGCGTCTCAAGACGAATCTCGCAATCGCGCTGGGCGTCACGGTGGTTTTTGATCTCTTGTTCTCCCAGCTTCTCGGTGTTCCGATGCCGACGGGCTTCCTCCCCTTCTGAGGCGCTCGCATCATGGACAGCATACACGGCATTCTCCACGGTCTCGCGGTCGCCGCGACTCCCATGCATCTTCTATACACGCTCATTGGCGTGTTCATCGGCACGATGATCAGCCATCTGCCGGGCATCGGCCCGTCTGCCGGCATTGCATTGCTGATCCCGGTTACTTTTGGCATGGACCCCACCTCAGCGCTGATGATGCTCACGGGCATCTATTACGGCTGCATGTATGGTGGCGCGGTCACGGCCATTCTGCTTAACACGCCCGGTGACGCGGGGGCAGTGATGACCGTCCTCGATGGCTATCCACTCGCGAGAAAGGGCCGTGCAGCTGCAACGCTGGCCATTGCGGCGGTCAGTTCATTCATCGCGGGGATGATGGGTGTGACCGCACTCTCGTTCGTCGCGGCGCCGCTCGCGGCTGTCGCGTTGCATTTCGGCCCCGCGGAATACTTCGCGTTAATCTGCTTCGCACTTTCGACCGTTGGCGCGCTGACTGGCGATTCGCTAGCCAAAGGCATGATGGCCGTGTTCATGGGTCTCGGGCTGGCGACGATTGGCATCGACCTGCAAAGCGGCGTGCCGCGCTTCACACTCGGTTTGATGCAGTTGCAGGATCGCGTGAACTTCCTCGTCGTGGTGGTCGGCCTCTTTGCGATCTCAGAGGTGAGCCGAATGGTTGAAGGCACGCTGGGGGGGACGATGCATACGGTGCGGGTAGAAGGCAAGCTGTGGTTCACCCGCAAGGAATGGCGTCGCGCGCGTCCAGCGATCTTTCGCGGCTCGATTGTCGGTTTCATCTGTGGCGCGGCGCCTGGCCTCGGCGGTACGCTCGCGGCGATGCTCTCGTATGTGCTCGAGAAGAAAATTTCCAAACATCCTGAGGAATTTGGTCACGGCGCGATCGAAGGCGTTGCGGCACCGGAGGCGGCGACCAATGCGGATACCTGTGGGGCATTCGTGCATCTACTGGCCCTTGGCGTTCCCGGTTCCGGCGCGACAGCGGTCATCATGGGTGCGTTCATCATGTACGGTATTCAGCCCGGTCCGATGTTGTTCCACACCCAGCCCGATCTTGTGTGGGGGCTGATCGCGAGTATGTATATCGGCAATATCATGCTGCTGGTGCTCAATCTGCCGCTAGTCGGGATTTTGTCGCGCATTCTGTACGTGCCTCCCGGGGTGCTCCTGTGTGTGATTCTCGTGATCGCGTCCGCAGGTGTTTACTCGTTTAATACCGACGTGTTCGACCTGTTTCTCGCGCTCTTCTTTGGTGTTGTCGGTTATGCGTTTCGCAAGTTCGACATTCCCAAAGCACCGTTGTTGTTTGGCCTCATTCTGGGTCATACGCTCGAACAGTCGTTCCGTCAGGCGTTGACCATTTCAGGAGGCGACCCGAGCACGTTCGTACGCAGCCCTATCGCAGCCGGTCTGCTTGGGTGCGCTGCAATCAGCGTTATCGCATCGGTCTGGAGCCGTCACAACAAGCGGTCGGCAGCGATATTGCACGAAGTGGAAGAACAGATCGCCGATCACCATTTCGCCGAAGAGCGTCATTGAGCGGTTGATCAAGCGAGTATTGCCCACCGATCACTAACTAGATTAGGAGACCTGAGTGATGAAGCACTCTGACCCGCGTATTGTCACGATCGTTACCGCCAGCCTGTTCGCCACCGCCGCACATGCCCAAAGCAGTGTCACGTTATACGGCATGATCGATAACGGCATCAGCTACGTGAATAATGCCGTGAATGCAAAAGGGGGCCATAGTAGCCTTATAAAGGAGGACGAAGGTGTCGACGGCGGCAGCCGCTGGGGGATAACAGGTGTCGAAGATCTGGGCGGTGGTCTGAAGACGGTATTCGTGCTGGAGAACGGCTTCCAGGCGAACAACGGCACGTTTTCGCAAGGCGGCGCCGAATTTGGCCGTCAGGCGTATGTCGGCCTCGAGAAGGATGGAATTGGCGCGCTGACGTTCGGTCGGCAATATTCGTTTTCCGACGAGTACCTCGGACACAGTTACGCGACCGGCGGCCTGACCAGCGCGGGCAACTACGCGTTTCACATCGATACGATCGATCAACTGACGGAGAGCCGGATAAACAATTCCGTCAAGTTCGAGAGTGCGGACTTCAGTGGTCTTAAATTCGGCGGCGTGTTCGGGTTTTCCAACGAGGCCGGCGCCTTTGGCGGCGACCCGACCACGGCCCCAGGTGGTGGCTCCACGCGAGACTACAGCTTCGGCATCAAGTACAGGAACGGGTCTTTCTCCGCTGGCTTTGCCTATACCGACATTTCCTTCCCCCTGTCAGCTACGCCGGCGTTCAAGATAACCATCGCAAATATCAACCCGGGAGTCGTGAGCGACCTGCGTACTTATGGCGTCGGCGCGCGGTACAACCTTGGTTCCTTCACTGCTTACGGTCTGTGGACGAACACTCGCCTCGCGTCGGCTAACGGAATGGCTTCCACCTTTAACGCATTCGAAGGAGGCGGCCTATATCATTTCACGCCGGCCTTGACGGCTGCACTTGGCTACACTCGCTCGCAGTTGCGGGGTTCGCAGGACGGCACATGGAATCAGATCAACAGTAGTCTTGACTATAGCTTCAGCAAGCGTACGGATGTTTATCTGCTTGCGATTTACCAGAAGGCGTCGGGTTCCAATGATGGGGTGCCGGTGCAAGCTCAGATCGGCAAGACGACGACTTATTTTGGTCCCTCCGGGACCGGAGCGAGTAACCAGTTGGTGTTCCGGCTTGGGGTTCATCACACGTTCTGAGTTACAAGGCCTCTCCTTGATCGGATGCGCGTCAAACCTCGCCCTGAAGAGGCCGTCGCAAAACGTTCCGGCGGTGCGTCCAGGTGAAGCCCGGGCGTGGATGTGATTGCTTTGGCGGCGAACCAACAAATCGGAGACGCTGTCCGAAAAAATAGTGTGCAACCTCGTGGTGACGCGTAGAAGCGCGGACAGAAAGTTCAATAATGCCCTCGAAAGGGCAACTGCCCGGGACAGGTTGTGCGCGAGGACATGCAAGGCAAATTCCCGTTTGACCGCTTGGAGCCCACTGCGCCGAAAGCGATTCAGCCCCTGCTGCGAACGCAAGCTGCTGAACACCGGTTCCACGATCGCCTTGCGCTGGCTGAAAATACGTCGCGCCTGAGGATGCTGCATCACGAGGCGAAGCGCCTCACGCGGCTCATCCTCGGGGTAGCGTTTGATGCGTCGTCCCTGCGCCGCTTTCGTACAGTTCGAGCGTAAGTGGCATCCTTCGCAGCTCGTAGCCCCGTACACGCGATGCTCTCGGGTTCGCAGGGTTTGTTCGCACTTGACCAGCAGAATCAGCGTTTGACCGGCCGGGCAATGATAGGTGTCAGTTTGCGGGTGATAGTCGAAGACGCTTTTGTGGAACAGTCCTTCTTCCCGGGTCTTCGCAGGCCATTGGCCATCCGGACATAACAGGCTGACATCACGCGCAAGCGTGGCTTCGATTACCTCATCGTCGAAGTATCCGGCATCGAGCAACACTTCTTCTGCATGCGCACCTGTCACTCTTGCGCTTTGATCCAGCATCGGCGCGATTACTTCTGTTTCACTCGACGCGTCCAGCGCGAGGGCCGTGATAATCCGGTCTTCATTTGCCAGGATGGATGGTTTATACGAGGCCGCGAAGCCTCGTCCGCGCTTTAGGCGCTGCACCATGGCCTCCGGCTCGCTGCCACTGATGCGCAGGGTTTCGCTGCTCTTGCCATAGCTGTGGCGAGCGGCCTGACGCGCCTCGAAGATCGCCTGGCATTGCGTGCTGCGTTGCTGCTCCAGTTGCGCCGCCTGATCATCAGGTGACCGCTCAACGGCCTTGAGAGCGACTTCGGCGCGCGCCTTGACGGCCTCTTCCTTGAGCAGATTGTAGTGCGAGCAAGCCGCTTCAATGACGGTGCCATCGCCGGCTAAACGCGTGCTGCTGGAACCACTGGCTTTCAATATCGCACGAGTGAGCGATTCAAAGAAACCTTGGGTCAGCAAGTCCTCGTGCAATGCGATGAAGCGACCAATATTGGCATGATCCGGTGCGATACCTCCTGTCACCCACATACATCCCAGATCCAGCCGCGCCAGTCGCTCCCGCAGCGAATGAGTACCCTGCTTGACGCCATACAGGATCAGACCCATCATCAGGCGTGGCGCGTAAGGAGCGCGCCCGGTAGCAGCATAGCGCTGCTCGAACGGTAGCCAGTCCTGCTGTTCGAGCAGATGCGCTACGACAAATGGTGCACGTTGACCGGCCTGCTTCAGATAGTCCTCCAGACGCGTCGTGCCCAGAACAATCTCATGCGGGTTGCCTGTTACAAACCGGCGCCCCGTATCCGACGCGTTTGGCCTGGGTCTGGCATCCTGAGCCGGCGCTCCACCAAACAGATCGTGTTGCTTACTGTCCGGTGGCGGTACTTTGCGAGCCGTGCTCATTGCTCATCTCTTAATCAGGTTGCGTAACCGGATTTTATCGGCGAGGGGGCTTTCGCGACAGCCTCTTCACGGGGAGGAGGATGTCAATTGGGGATTGAGCGCGGCAATGGCGGGGGAGTTCCAGTTGGTGATTTTGCCGAGATAGATGTCGCCGAGCACCGGACCGGAGAG
Source organism: Paraburkholderia sp. EB58 (assembly GCF_050436665.1). Classification (NCBI taxonomy): domain Bacteria; kingdom Pseudomonadati; phylum Pseudomonadota; class Betaproteobacteria; order Burkholderiales; family Burkholderiaceae; genus Paraburkholderia; species Paraburkholderia sp. EB58. The sequence goes on from NZ_JBNDMQ010000054.1 coordinate 17,951, forward strand.
TGTCAATTCACCCGGCTTGATGTCTGGAATATTCACGACTGGCACGACGCCACCTACCACGGTCGGGAACTGGAGCAGACCATCTTTCGTAAGTTCCGCGTCGGTGAGCGGTGCGTCAGACCCTGCGAAATCAACCTCGTTGGCGATGATTTTCTTTACACCATCGGTCGAACCGACACCGTGATAGTTGACCTTGCCGCCGCCGGATTTCTGGTAAGCGTCACCCCATTTATCGTAGATGGGGGCGGCGAAGGTGCTGCCGGCGCCAGAAATTTCGATGCTTTGGGCGGCGACGCCAAATGGTGCGCAGGCCAGACCGGCAATCAGCATTAGCACTTGTCTCACGATGACCTCACTTTGAATTCTTATCGGACGTCGCGATTGCCTATGCTTCTGCCTCCTTGTGGGGCTGCGGTGCGTTCGCCTCGGCAGACGCGGGTAGCGAAAGCCGAACAGATTCCATTACAGGATGATGAAGGTTGCGTAGCAAATTGAATAGGCCTATCGGGGAACCAGCGAGAAGGTTTTCGTCTCAGCGTCTCACGTTGCCCGCCGCCGCAATACGTGCCGAAGTCGCTAAAAAGGCACATCCCACAACCTCGAGACACACGGGGTGCTCCGTCGCGACAAGCAAATGCGCTGCACCAGGTTTCGGCCAGTCGGCCAGCTAGCTTTCGTCGATGCTCAAGCGATTGGCGTCTTAGGCCTTTATTTTGTCCGGTGTTGCCAGAAAGCTAACTCGAAATGCGTGCGAGGTGGCCGCGCTGCTTGGCGGTGCAGATACGGCGCTTCCGCGATGCAATGTTTCGCCACTTTCGTCACTTCGTCGGCGACCTCGTCAGTCGATTCAGGCGGCGCCGATGTCGTTTCAGTACCGTGGAAGACTTTTACTACGCTGCCGCCAGCATCAGTCGTCATGTTCTGAATCGTGCGTGTGCTGGTGGTACTCGTCATTCGGATGTCACTGGTTGTGGTAAAGTTGGGGCATGTGCGTCTCCGATTCAGTTGAATGTCCGGCTTCTAGTTGTTCGCGTTCGCAATGCCTCGGATGACGACGGTGTTGACCGTGGACTTGTGAGTTATGAAGCCGAATATTTCGCTTCGGACGGGATTCCGAGAAGGCCCGGGACGGGGGCGGTGCTTCAAATAACACGTCTCGTTACACACAATCTCACTGGTAATCTCCGCTCCAAAAATATTGCCGCGCCCTTTGCGATGCTCGACCGCATGGACAGTAGTCCGCTGATTGCACCGTAGCAAATTGACCGAACGCGGCCAATGGCTAGCTACCGCTCTGGTTGCGCTAGCAATCAACTCGCAATGCACTCAGAGGCAAGCGGTGGTTGACAACCTGGGCTAACTTGCGACATCGGCGGCCGGTAAGCGCCCCTCGTAGAAAAGTAGCGAGCGGCGCTCCCTGCTGTGTGAGGTCTGTCCCCGGTTTTCAAATCGTGGTCGCACATCCATCGTCCCTTGCAAACAAGGCTTATAGAACGATTCGGTGCCGCGAACGAACAAGGTGAATCTGTGAAGAGTCTGGAATACATTCCTCTTCCGTTCTTTGAGGACAATTACGCGTGGCTCATTACCGATGGTACACATGTCATCGTCGTTGACCCGGGGGAGGCGGCACCAGTCATCCGGTACTGTGAGGCCCGCCAGTTGAGACTAAGCGGGGTTTTGCTAACACACCATCATACGGACCACACAGGAGGCGTCGCCAACCTCCTTGATTCGTCGTCAAATCACGCGGTGCCGGTTTTCGGTCCCGCGACGGAGCCAATATTCGGAGTCACAACTCGCGTTGGCGATGGGTATCGCGTTGAGCTTGCCGAGCCCCATTTCTCCGCAACCGTTATCGGCGTCCCCGGGCATACCGATGGCCATATCGCTTTCTTTCGGTCGGCGGTCGCGGACAACCCACCGCATCTTTTCAGTGGCGATACGCTCTTCGCTAGCGGTTGCGGACGACTGCTCGAGGGAACAGCGGAACAGATGCTTTGCTCACTTGACATCCTCGCAGACCTGCCCTCGTCTACTCTCGTCCATTGTGCGCACGAATACACCCTCTCAAATATTCGGTTCTCAATGGCTTGTGAACCAGGAAATCGAAACATAGCTCGATGGTGCGAAACCGCGACAGCACTTCGCCTTGCGGGCGAGCCGACGATTCCAACAACGATTGAGCACGAACAGGCCGTCAATCCGTTTCTTCGGGTGCATGAGCCGGAGATACGCGAAGTGCTGATTGAGACATTCAAAGTCCCTGTGCCGCACCGTTTGGCCGCGTTCATACTGCTGCGCGCTTGGAAGGATCTTTTCAGTGAAGACGCTGTTCCAAACGGGAACCATTGGGTACCTGCATTCCAGCAAGCATAACCTGCGCCGCTTGACGATTCGACAACCACGATGCAGTGACGGGCGGTCACGGCGGCGATTGGCAAAAGAGGGTTCGAACAGGGTGCATCCTATTAGTAGAGCTGCCTGTTCGCATGTACCTTAAAGTGGTGGAGGAGCGCGCACGGAGCACGAGTGAGATGCTGCGGCGCGCAGGAGACAGGAGACGCAACGTGCTGAATCCCTCGACCGAATGGTCAACCAGTGATGTCCCTTCCGGGGACCGCACCGACGCGTGGCAATCGGTGCTCAGTACAAGCTATCGGGAATGGCAGGTTCCGCGTCGCCTTCCTGCGACGTTCTACGCTCACGTGAAACAACACGATTTCGCCGGGGCCGGGATTGTTGCGACGGTCTGTGACCCCTGCATGGGACAGCGCACGCGCGGACAGGTTCGCCACGATGATGAACTTTACGTCGGCGTCCAGCTCACGACTGGCGGCCGTGAGCGGTTCAAGATTGGCGACTCGGGAGTCGAGGTCGCATCTGGCGATGTCGTAGTCTGGACGACCGACCAAGTAGTCGAGTTCGAGGTTCTCGAACGTCTGCATAAAGTAACGTTGATGATTCCATGGGCGCTCATGCGAGAGCGTCTGCCCGAACGAAAGCGGCCGCCGACCGGAGGAAAAATCGAAAGCCGAACAGGCGTTGGCTCATTGCTGGCCGTGCATCTTCTGGCCCTTTCCAATGAAATCGCAACGCTCGACGAGAGCGTTCAAGGTTCTGTCAGCAGGTCCACGCTCGAGTTGCTGGGTATCGCACTATCCGGCCAGCAACCGTCTGCGACATTCGATGCCAGCGCGGCCATGCTTAGGCGTGTGCAAGACTTCATCCTCCAACACCTGCATGAAGACGCCCTGAGCCCAACTCGCATTGCTGAGGCCAACCACATCTCGCTGCGCTATCTGCACATGCTATTTCAGCGTAGTGACATGACCGTTTTAGGTTGGGTGCTCGACAGACGCCTGGACGCATGCAAACAGGCCCTGGCGGACCCCGCCTACAACCGTCAGCGTATTTCGGAGATAGCGTTCCGCTGGGGTTTCAATTCAACAAGCCATTTCTGCCGCGTGTTTAAGGAGAAGTACGGTGCCTCTCCGGGCGACGTACGCAGGACCATGGGCATTGGCCCTGCGAATGAGCGGGTGTGACAAAGAAGGCGGGTGGTCTATTCGCTCAGGCTTCTTCCACCCGATGCTGGCACGCGCTTATACGTAATGCCCTGAGCGCTCGAGCACCTCGATTTTGTAGCCATCGGGGTCTTGAATGAAGAAGAACCGGGCTAACATGTCATCGCCGCGCTTGAACTCTTTCACGGGCGTAGGATTGATGCCGAGCTGCGTCATCCGCTCATGCTCATTTTCAAGTTCAGGAACCGCTACTGCGATGTGGCCGTAACCGTCGCCGTGCGTGTATGCGGGCTCGCGACCTTTATTCCAGGTCAGCTCAAGCTCGAAATCATTCTCCTCGTTGCGAAGATAGACGAGCGAGAAGTCCGGAAAATCAAGGCGGTGACTTGTCGACAGCCCGAGCGAGTCCTTGTAGAACCGTATCGAACGGTCAAGGTCGTGAACCCGCACCATGGAGTGAATGATTTTGGCCAATTTTTACCTCCTTGTTGCGTGATGTGCGACGCAACTGCCACGCTGCGTCGCGGCCAACCAGTTAGACCGAGAAGCGGCAGAGCGTCTCGCCGCCATCGATGCGGATGAGGTCCCCGTGGATGTAGCTCGACTCGTCCGACGCGAGGAATATCGCGAGGTTCGCGATGTCTTCAACTTCGCCCCAGCGTTTCAGCGGAATTGCCTCCGTGAATACCTTGTCGAAGTCCTTGTCGTCAAACAGCGCGCGAGTTAAGGACGTTTTCGCGTAAGTCGGGCAAATACCGTTCACGCGAATTTTGTCGCGCCCATATTCGATTGCCAGACAGCGCGTGAGGTTCGCCGCCGCCCCCTTCGATATGTTGTAGACGGACTGTTTCGGGTGGCCCTGCAAGCCTGCAGTCGAGACGATGTTGACGATGTTTCCGCCTCGACCTTCCTTCAGAAACTCCTTGATTGCTTCCTGACAGCCGAACCATGTGCCCTTTACGTTCACATCAAAGCAGGCGTCCAGGTCTTCTACGCCGAACTCGTGTGCGAGCTTTCCGGCCCGGTAGATGCCTGCATTGTTCACCATGACGTCGAGACGGCCATAGAGCCGTACCGTTTCCTTGACCAGGTTCGCAACCTGGTCCTGCTTCGTGACGTCGCAAGCCACATACTGAGCCTTTCCGCCCGTCTCTGTAATGGCGGCTGCGGTCGTCAATTGCGCGTTACCTTCGAAGCCACCCTGATTCGGCGCTTCGTGTACATCACTGACAACCACGCTGGCGCCTTGTGCTGCATACGCCATCGCTATGCCGCGACCGAACCCCGAACTTGCGCCGGTGACGATTGCGACTTTACCCTTGAGCCTATCCATACATCCTCCTGAGACGGGGCAGCAACGCTGAAAGCGCCGGCCGATCTAACGTTTGGTGAAGTGAGATATTTATGTAGTAGTACTGCAAAACAAAGCAGCCTTGATATCGTGACAAGAGCACTTGGTGCTTGCTCGCAGCAGTCGGTCAGACCGAGAACGATGTGAACGTTTGAACCGCAATCTTTCCGTCTTTGACGACCAGCGTGTCCGTTGCCAGAGTGACCCACGGCTTCGCTTCCCACGCGAGATACGCCACGTCGCCAACTGTGCTCATGCTCGTAATCTTGAACGCGGGCCAGAACGCCGGGTCTGCACCGTCAACGAAGGCCTTGAAGAAGCCCGTTATCTCCTCCCGACCACGAAAGGTCTTGTCGGGGGTAACGAGGGCGGAGTCGTCGTCGTAGTCCTTGAGAATTTCCTCGACGCCATGCGCAAACGCGCCGAGATGATGTTCAAGGACCTGTTTGGTTGCTGCTTCTGTCTGTACAGAGGAAGTTGACATGTTGAATGTCCAGAAGAGAGGCGACTGGATGTATCGGCAACGATGGTCGTTGCCGATACACGACATGGACAGCAGGCTATTCAGCCCGCGTACGCGCGCTGTGCTTCGTCCCAGGTCACCACCACGATTGGCGTGCCATCTTCCTTGATGAAGGACAGAGGCCCCAGAAACGTCATGTAGAACTCGCTATCGACCGGGAATGCGGTTTTGTCGTGACGAGCATTTGCCGACTCGTAACCGTAGGCCGGTGCCACGACAGTATCGCCGCCATGCTCGCTGCCACCACGGACGTCCATGCGACCTTTCGTCAGCAGGTATTCGCCCGGCCCGACGTGAAAGTGCGCGTTGAACGACGAACCGGCAGGGCAATCGAAAATTGCGGTCCATGCGCCCATCTCGGGGGAGGCATGGAGCATCTTCCAGCGGATTCCGCCTCGCGAGAGAGCATCCGGGAAAGGCTTCCACGGAATGTCATTGATTTGAATCGCTTCTTCGTGAACCTTTGGCTTGATTTCCATCATCGTCTCCTGTTTCGCCGAACCGCTGTCGCGTTCAGCACGGTTTGTGGGGTGAAACAACAATATCGCGGAGGACGTGCGGACTTTTGCACGCTAGCGCAAGTCAAGTTGCCTGCCAGCGCACGGGGGGCATTCAATGCGTATTACCTATTTAATTATCGGTGGCCATCGCGTCCGGTTTCGGTACTGGCAAGCATGGCGACCGCGCAGGATTCGCGAGTGCCATCGTGCTTGCCGTGATTGCCGTGCTGATTGGGTACGAGGCTGTTTCGCGTTTCTTGTCTCCGGTACCGATTCATTTCGGTGAAGCGATTCCCATCGCGGTTGTCGGTGTGCTAGTCAACCAGGCGAGTGCTTCGCTGCTGAGCGGTGGCCATCACGGCCGCAGCCACGACCATGGCCATGGCCACGGTCATGCTGGGCACGCTCGCGAAGACGAGGTGCAGAAGATTTTTGCTTCGTCAGGTGTGTTTACCGTTTCCGTCTTCGAGGATGGCGTGCCTCCCATGTTCCGCATTACGCCAGCGACGGAGCATTCGCGACTGGATTCGTCAGCGATGACAGTGATAACCGTACGGCCCGATGGGACGCAACGGGTATTCGCTTTCGCGGACCGTGGTGGCTATCTGGAATCAAAGGAAGACATTCCTGAACCGCACTCGCTCAAGGCTATTGTGCGGATGCCGGACCGCGAGCACGAGGTCGAATTCGAAGAGCACGAGGACGGCCACGACGCTCCTGAAGCAGCGACCCGGGACCGCAATACCCGTTCGGCCTACATTCACGTCCTGGCTGACGCAGTGGTTTCCGTGCTAGCAATCATCGGCCTCGTACTTGCGCGCATGTTCGATTGGCTGTGGATGGACCCGCTCGCGGGCGTCGTCGGTGCACTGGTGATTGCAAACTGGTCGTACGGGCTCATGCGCGACACGGGTGCAATCTTGCTCGACATGAATCCGGACCGGCGCATGGCGGAGAACGTTCGTCATGCTATCGAGGACCGTGGCGACAAGGTGGTCGACCTGCATGTGTGGCGAGTGGGTCCTGGTCACATGAGCGCCGTCGTATCTGTCGCGACCAGCAAATCACAACGGGATTCACGTTTCTATCACGCTCTGCTCGACCGCTTCAAGGGACTGTCGCACGTCACGGTCGAAGTGCAGCCTGCCCACGCGGTGGCGTAGCGCATGGCAGCCAAGTCACCATAGCGCGTTGTTCAAGTTCGATGACGTGCAGCGCATCGACGAGCCATGCCCTGCTCAGTCGTGGAAGCAGTTCTGGTTGCTGTTGACGAGAGCACCCAGGTCGTCTTGGCTTTATAGCCGCGACAAAGGCGCATGCCGGGCACAGTCATTGTATTGCCCGCGTCGTCGACGCAGGTCACTGGATTCAATTCGGTGAAACGTTGGCGGCCGCGCGCAAACTCAGTTTAGGGTTATTCGAAATGGGTGAATGCGTAGTTTGCGTTTGCACAACCTCTGTTTTTGCAATCGGAAGCGCAGTGTTCGCCAGAAGCTGGCGTCCAGTTGGAATGATTTGAACCCCGATAACTATCCCCAGCAATCCAACGAGGGCCACCATTGGCGGCGCCGGCGAGCGAACACGAATCAGGCTGTATATCGCGCCAGCAAGAATGCCAGCAAGGAGCGAGAGAATATAAGGCTTCATGGGTAGAAAATTCCTCAGACTCGCGTATCAACTCGCTCGATGCTAATCGCGAACTATTTGCATCCAGTAAATAGCCAGCGGCGAGGCTCTAAAGGCTCGCACCGGAATGACGCCTCCGGATGCGAGCTTCGCATTGCAGCGCAGCAAGCGTCGGCCCTTCAGGTCTTCGCCGGGACTGGAGCGAGAGACTCGTGCTTTGTCTCGGTGCGCTGGGGGGCGCCATGAACCCTCGTGTAGGCGTAGTCGACGCCCATTCCGTATGCGCCCGAATGCTCCCTCACGATTTCCATCACCGCGTCATACGTTTCTTTGCGCGCCCAGTCGCGCTGCCACTCGAGCAGGACCTGTTGCCACGTGACAGGGACGGCGCCGGCCTGGACAATTCGTTGCATTGCGAAGTCGTGCGCGTCTTTCGACGTGCCGCCGGATGCATCGGCGACCATGTAGATTTCGTAGCCGCCTTCGAGCATCGCGCAGAGCGCGAACGTTGTATTGCATACCTCCGTCCACAGGCCAGACACGACGACCTTGTTCCGGCCGTTCTTCTTGAGCGCGTCGCGGACCTTCTGGTCGTCCCACGAGTTCATCGAGGTGCGCTCTAGAGTGGGCTGGTCTGGAAATACGTCGAGCAACTCTGGGTATGTGAAGCCGGAGAAGCTTTCGCTTTCGACCGTCGTTATGGTCGTCGGAATATTGAAAGCTTTCGCCGCCTTTGCCAGTCCGACGACGTTGTTCTTCAGTACCTGCCGGTCGATTGACTGGACACCGAAAGCCATCTGAGGCTGCTGGTCGATGAAGATGACTTGGCTGTTAGTCGGAGTAAGTACCTCCAGTTTCTCTTTGCTCATGATGCCATCCCTTCGTATGAGGTTTTAACAAAACGTCGCGCCAGATTTGTGCGCCGGAAGAGCCACTCGCGTTGCTCTAATGAATCCAAAAACGACGTGTCTCTCGCTGGAAAAGGAGACATGAGCAATGCCGTCTCATGGTCCAAAAGTAGCATAGTCCACATTGCCCGGATGTGAAGTTGTCGATAGCGATACCAGGGTTTTTGTATGGAGTCGATGCTAGCAAGATGCTTTTCTTTGAAGCTTGAAAGTCATAAGCTGCGATGAAAGCGACAGATTAGTTGTCCTTCGATAGCCCGTTTCCCGTTCTATCTTAGGTAAATATGTGTGGCGCCCGTTGGGAGCGCGCCCTTTTAGGCAGCAGCGCCAATCGTTGCGAGGCGGGGCAAGTAATTGGGGCCAGCTCGTCGAATGGGTGTAACGCGTTTCCTGTTTTCGGCTTGGTCATCGTCGTCGCGAGCGGTTGCTTGCGGCGTACCGGAGGAGGGTTGGTCGATGAGGGCGTATGTGCTTTCGCTGCTGGCTGGAATCTTGGTAGGCGTCGTCTATAGCTTGATTGGCGTGCCGTCACCGGCACCTCCTATCGTCGCCCTGGTGGGCCTTTTAGGCATACTTGCGGGCGAGCAGATTTTCCCGGTTGCAAAGAAGATGCTTTCCGGAGCCAACTTTCGGGTGGCCTGGAAGGAGGAGCATTGCAACCAACATCTCTTTGGGTCTTTGCCTGGCCGGAACTCGGGAAGACCTGGACCGATGGCGGGAGTATCGTCTGAGGAGAAACGTTCATGACGTCTCATCAAGATGCACCGGACTTGATTCTTCTTAATGGCCGGTTCACGACGTTAGATAAATCGAAGCCAACTGCCACTGCGGTTGCTATCAAGGACGGTAAATTCATTGCCGTCGGCGAAGACAGCGGGATAAGCCAGCTCAAGTCCGATAGCACGCGCACGGTCGACCTGAATGGACGCTCAGCGCTTCCGGGGTTAATCGACAACCATCTCCACATCATCCGTGGCGGGCTGAATTTCAACATGGAGCTCCGGTGGGATGGTGTGCGCTCACTGGCGACTGCCATGGAGATGCTCAAGGCGCAGGTTGCTATCACGCCGCCGCCTCAATGGGTACGCGTCGTCGGTGGATTCACGGAGCACCAGTTCGACGAGCGTCGCTTGCCGACCATCGAGGAACTGAACGCTGCATCACCAGACACGCCGGTCTTCATGCTGCACCTCTACGACCGCGCGCTGCTGAACGCCGCAGCGCTACGAGTGGTGGGCTACACGAAGGACACTCCTGAGCCCCCTGGAGGCGAGATTGCGCGCGATAGCGCGGGAAATCCGACCGGCTTGCTCCTGGCGAAGCCCAACGCAGCCATCCTCTATGCGACGTTGGCGAAGGGCCCCAAGCTTCCTCTCGAATATCAGCTGAACTCGACGCGGCATTTCATGCGCGAGCTGAACAGACTGGGCGTCACCGGGGCCATCGACGCCGGCGGCGGTTTCCAGAACTTCCCGGAGGACTACGAAGTCGTCAAGAAGCTCGACGCTGAGGGACTGCTGACCATCAGGCTGGCCTACAACCTGTTCACTCAAAAGCCAAGGGGGGAGAAGGAAGACTTCCTCAACTGGACGAAGACGTCGAAGTATAAGGACGGGAACGATTATTTCCGGCACAACGGCGCAGGCGAGATGCTCACGTTTTCCGCGGCGGACTTCGAGGACTTCAGGGTGCCGCGTCCAGACATGCCACCGGAAATGGAGGGCGACCTGGAAGGCGTCGTCCGCGTGCTCGTGGAAAATCGCTGGCCGTGGCGCATGCATGCGACGTACGACGAGACCATCAGTCGTGCGCTCGACGTGTTCGAGAAGGTGAACCGCGATACCCCCCTTGCCGGCCTGAACTGGTTCTTCGACCACGCAGAAACCATTACAGAGAAGTCGATGGACCGCATCGCTGCTCTCGGTGGGGGTATTGCGGTCCAGCACCGAATGGCGTACCAGGGCGAGTATTTCGTCGAGCGATACGGTGGAAAGGCGGCTGAGGGTACGCCACCTGTTGCACGAATGCTCGAGAAAGGAATTCATACGTCGGCGGGGACCGACGCAACTCGTGTGGCATCCTACAACCCGTGGGTCTCCCTCTCGTGGTTGGTGACCGGCAAGACGGTCGGCGGTATGCGCATTTATCCGCGTCGTAACTGTCTGGACCGTGAGACGGCCCTGCGCATGTGGACCGAGAAGGTCACCTGGTTCTCGAACGAAGTCGGCAAGAAAGGGCAGATTGCAGTGGGTCAGCTCGCGGACCTTATCGTCCCTGACCGCGACTTCTTTGCCTGCGCCGAGGACGACATCGCTGGCGCTTCGTCTTTGCTCACGGTGGTGGGCGGCAAGGTGGTGTATGCGACTGGCGAATTCGCCGCCCTGGACGACAGTCTGCCGCCTCCAGCGATGCCAGACTGGTCACCGGTGCGAAAGTATGGCGGGTTTGCCGCCTGGAAGCAGGGCGACGCCTCCGGTGCTCCATTGCAGCAGGTTGCGTCCACTACATGTGACTGCGCGCGCGCTTGTGGGGTACACGGGCACGACCATGGCCGCGCTTGGCTCGGCAATGCGCCGACATCTGACTACAAGGGCTTTTGGGGAGCGCTGGGATGCGCGTGCTGGGCGGTCTAGAGCGGGGAGCAGTGCTGGACAGTCCATCCTGGGTCGCGACGCTACTGCGTCAACCGTGGGTAATGCCACTGTTCCGCATCGGTCTCGTCTCAGCGTACCTCATTGGCGGCGTCACCAAGTTGTTGCACTTCGACGCTGCCGTCGCTGAGCAGGTGCACGCTGGCCTCCATCCGGGGTGGCTCTGGGCTGCCTTGGCAATTTTCGTGGAGATAGCCGGCTCCCTGTGCATTATCTTCAACAGGTTCACGTGGCTCGGAGCGGGAGGGCCGGCTGCGTTGACGGTGGTGGCGATGCTCGTAGCGAACAGCTTCTGGCGTCTGGAAGGTGTGGCGCGCTTCATTGCGTTGAACAACTTCTTCGAGCACCTCGGGTTGATTGCTGCCTTCGTAATGGTCACCTATCTGGCCAGCGGTGAGCGACGCTCTCGCGTCTAAAAAACAGGACAGGAAACTCACTATCATGCGTAACGTTCAATCTCTCGGTATCGCCGTTGCCATTGCGTTCGGCCTCGTTGTCACTGCTCCGTCGATTTCTTTCGCAAAGGTAAACCTCGGCACGCCGCAGTCGGCGTCCCTCTCTGTTGGGACGCAATACGACACCACTCATGTGTATGTGGCACCGGAGGACTTCGACAAGTTCACAGACAGCTTCGTCGCCACGTTCGGCGGTCACAAATCGCAGCAGGGCGTCTTTCAGGTGACGCCGACGCCTAGCCAAACGATGTCTCAACTGGTCTTCACGCCGGTAGGCACTATTTCGGTGTTCGGCTTCAAGACGCCGATTCCGTATCCTTTTGGTGACGAGCGTACCGGCTACCTCGTCACGGACATGGACGGCGCGATGAAATCGGCGAGGGCTCACGGTGCGGACGTCGTGGTCGATACGTTCCCGGACCCGATTGGGCGCGATGCAGTCATCTCGTGGCCGGGCGGCGTGCACATGCAACTTTACTGGCACACGCAGGCGCCGAACTACGAGCCGCTCGAGACCGTTCCGGAGAACAGGGTGTACGTCTCGCCGGAACGCGCTAACGCACTCATCAAGAACTGGGTCGCGTTCTCGAATGGGAAGGTCCTCTCCGATAACCGTCGCGCGCCGGGCGTCGAAATCGGGCGACCGAACGATACCTTCCGGCGCGTTCGGCTGACGTCGGGCTTCGGGAATATGACCGTTTTCGTGACCGACGGCCATCTGCCGTACCCCTACGGGCACGAGATGACCGGGTATGAAGTGAAGGACTTCGATGACACCATGAAAAAGGCGCAGGCCGCTGGCGTTGCGGTTCTCGTGCAGCCTTTCACGTCGGACCAGAGAGAATCTGCAATCGTCCAGTTCCCTGGAGGATACATCGCGGAAATTCACGCAACTGCGAAGTAGAACAGCGTCACGACGAAGACAGAGCGCCGATATTTGAGAGGCCAATGCCCGCTAACGCTTCTCCACAGGGTGCGCAATGAATGACGACAATTTGCTCTCGGCGACCGCTGGTTATGTCGACACGCTCAGCTTTGTCTCGCTGTTCGGGCTGTTCACAGCACACGTGACGGGGAACTTCGTGCTCATTGGTGGTGGCGTCGCAGGATATGGGCAGGGCGTCTTCCTGAAGCTGATGGCGTTTCCTGCCTTCATCCTTGGCGTTGCGCTGAGCAGCTTCATCATCCGGGGCCGTAATCCCGAGACTCCGATGCGCGGCGCGTGCATGCTCTACGCCGTGCAGGCGCTTCTGCTTCTGGCGTTCTGTTTTGCAGGCGTCAATCTCGGACCCAGATTCAACCCTGAAAATTGGGCAGTGGTCGTGTGCGGGATGATTGGCGCGACCGCAATGGGTGTCCAGAACGCTCACAGCCGTCTTGTTGCCCGGGCTGGTGTGCCGAACACCGTCATGACCGGCAATGTGACGCAGGTCATTCTCGACGCGCTTGATCTGTGTTCGCCGCGCGTTGTGGCGGACGTCAAGTCTGCGGCACGAACGCGTGTCGCCAAAATGCTTCCGGCAATCGTAGCGTTCGGGCTCGGCGCTGTCGCAGGAGCTCTCGCTTACAGAAACTTTGGCTTCAGGGCTCTTCTGTTGCCCGTAATCGGGCTCGTCTGGCTGGCAATGCAAGCGTGGATACACCGGGACGCGGCAGGTAAGCTCGCCTCTTGATACCTTCCGCTGCGCGCGCACTAACGGTCGTGCTACAGGGACGACGGGTATCGACCGTGTGCCTTGATGGAATCCGACGAGTGCCTGAGGTATTCGGTGACGGAGGATTTCACTCCATCGAGGCTGGAAGAACAATGTTCAACAGGGCGGGAGGCCCGGGGTGATGAAACTCGCGGCATATATCGGGATTGCCGTTGCTGGACTTGCGCTCGGGTTCTGTAAAGACACACTGGCGGATAGCGAGGAGCAACCCTCGCAGCAGACCGGAGAGCCGACTGGGACGTGTGAAGTCAAGCGTCCGGTCGTGATGTTCAATCGCTGGCAGGAAGATTGGTCCGTTCTCAAGAATCCCTGCGTACAGCGCGAGCCACTCGACAGTCTGAAATATATCCCGCTCGGCGGTGACCCCTATTCGTATCTGTCGCTGGGTGCCAATTTACGCGAGCGCTTCGAGGTCAGCGAGACGCCGCTTTTCGGGCTCGGCTCGGCAAGCTCTGATAGCTACCTGATTCAGCGGGCGCAGGTTCATGCTGACGCCCGCATTGGTCAATATCTACAATTTTTTGTTCAACTCGAGGATGCAAGAGCCTTCGATAAGGACCAGGTGAAGACGACAGACAAGAACCCGCTCGATTTGGAGCAGGCGTTCGTTGTCTGGGTGAGTCCGCTCGGCCCCGGAACGATAAAGTTGCGTATCGGGCGGCAGGAAATGGCCTTCGACTTGCAGAGATTTATCTCTGTGCGTGACGGTCCAAACGTGCGGCAGGCATATGACGCACTATGGGCGGACTACGAGTACGAGAAGTGGCGGTTCATCGGCTACGCGACGCGGCCGGTTCAGTACCGGGATATCTCGGCATTCGACGACACATCGAATCGCCATTTGACCTTTAGCGGCGTGCGTTTCGAACGTCAGGGCGTGGGGCTCGGAGACCTATCTGGATATTATTCGCTTTATACCCGTGCCGGTGCACAGTTCATTGATGCGCAAGGCGAGGAGCATCGCAATGTATTTGACCTGCGATATACGGGGAAAGTCTCTTCCACGGATTGGGACGTAGAGTCGATGTACCAAACGGGTTACGTTGGAGACAAGACGATTGCGGCATGGGCGGTTGGCTCGCTGTTCGGCTACACGCTCGATTCTCCCTGGAAGCCGCGGTTCGGTTTGCAGGTCGATGCGGCATCAGGTGACCGCCATTTGAACGACGGCCGCGTCGAGACCTTCAATCCGCTTTTTCCGAACGGTTATTACTTCACGTTGGCGGGCTACACGGGGTATGCAAACCTCATCCATGTCAAACCCTCGATTACGCTCAAACCGTCCAGCAAGCTAGCCTTGTTGTTTGCCGTTGGATTCCAATGGCGGATGAGCACGAACGACGCCATTTATCAGCAGGGAAGTGCTATCGTCCCGGGTACTGCTGGCCACGGTACGCGATGGACTGGCGTCTATGCACAGATACGTGCTGACTGGACGGTGGCGACCAACCTGATTGCATCGGTTGAGGCCGTTCATTTCCGGGTCGGAAATTCTATCCGCGAGCTGGGTGGAAGCAACTCCGACTATGTTGGACTGGAGCTGAAGTATGGCTGGTAGCGTCGCGCGGGCGAGGCCCGGGCGTCGTATCATGCGGAAAGAAAGCATGCTTCAGGATGCCAGTCCCGGCAGCGCGCGTTCACGCAGAGTTGCCCAAGGATAATGTCCAGTTCTTCCACTACCTGCTGGTGCTGATGACGTGCGCGTGTGTGCTAACGGATAGTGGTATAGGACCATAAGCGGTTGTCCCCACTCTGACAAGATTGCGCGCCGCTCTCGGGCGCTTCCTGGAAACATGCGCGCGGCGGTGAGCGCGGCACGCGTCCAAAAGCGTCAGTCGTTCGCGAGGGGACCTGGGGCGGCGAAGGGCACCCCGATTTCGTTCCGCAGGAAAACGACATCGTGATCCACGAGCAATGGGCCCAAAGCGGCATCGCGAACACCGATCTCGACTTCCAGCTAAAGCAACACAGGATTTAGCACGTCATCGCCGTTGGCCTGCTTGCGAACACCTGCATCGAATCCACCGCCCGGTTTGCGATGGAACTCGGCTATCATGTAACGCTCGTACGCGATGCGACCGCAGCGTTCTCGCCGGAAATGATGCGTGCCGCTCATGAACTGAACGGCCCCACGTTTGCCCATTCGATTGTCTCGACGGCGGCGTTGCTGGCCGTGCTGCTGGCGTAAGGACGAGCGCGGGAGGAACCTTCACCTGCGGAAGTTCTCAACGGCGCCCACCGGTGCCAGTTCGACTCGCAGAGGAAAAATGCTGGGCGCCCAGCGTCAACCGCCCGCCGGTATGCGCGCTACGCTTTCGGTCACCTGTAGTGCAACATTTTCCGCGCAAGACATTTCTCACATGGCGACGATCACAGCGTCGCGTTTACCGTGCCCAAGCGCTATGAAGCCCCTCCCCACTAGAAGCGGTGTTTGAGGCCAACCGCCACGACGACCTGCTGGTTGCCTGTAGCCGGCGTCAACGTATAGACACCCGCGTCAAATGCCGCAATGCCATTGCCGCCGCCAACGCGTTGGTACACGCCTTCAAGGTACACATCAGTTCGCGCAGAGAGCAGATAATCGGCTTGCGCCATGACCTGGTTCCAGTGCGGAAAGGCGTTGCCGGCAGGCGAGCTGAACGAGGCCATCGTGTACGTATAGGCCGCACCGAGGCTCAAATCTGTTTGCAGGAAGTAACGGCCGTTGATTTCGAAGTTGTCGAACTTGATATAGTTGCCCGCGCCATTCGTTGGACCGGGTAGAGTCCCATTGCTTGTGCTGCCGCCGAACCAGAGGCTCGTCGCGCTTTCGGTGGACGTGTGGGTCCAGAGAAGGCCGACTGATGATTTGCCGAACATATACTGCGCCCCTAAGCCATACATCCGTTGCAACCCACCGGTCGTCAACGCATCGCCATCTCCCGTGCTAGCTGCCCCGGTCGCGTTTGGTGCGTTCGGGTCACGGTTGATCTGCAGGTACGAAGCTGCGAGGTTGATTGGGCCGAACGAATAGCTGAGACCTGCACTGTATGCGTTGTTGTTGGAAACCTGGCCGGCTTCGTTCGAGAACGCATACATCGCGCCGACCCTCAGTCCGTCAAACGCGACGCTGCTGAACTTCACCGAGTTGTTCAGGCGCATGTCGTTGTTCAGGTTGTCATTGTCGTAGGGGTGCTCGGCAATATTTCCGCCAAAACCTGAACCGGTCGCGCTCAGCGGCGCGAGATAGGTGACCATGAAGTCATATTGACGACCCAGCGTCAGCGTGCCGTACTGGCTCGCGCTCAGACCGACCCATGCCTGGCGGCCGAAGAGATCGCCGCCGTTTTTGAGGGTGCCGTTGGTCGAGTTAAAACCGTTTTCCAGCCAGAACACCGCGCTGAGTCCACCGCCCAGATCCTCACTGCCACGCAGGCCCCAGCGCGGGGTATAAACACTTCCTGCAAACTCCTGCCACTGAGTACCGCCGCCCGCAGCAGGCTTCGCGGCATTGAAACGCGCGTTACTGCTGTAGAGCAGACTTGTGTCGATCAACCCGAACAACGTCACACTGCTTTGCGCGTGTGCCGCGCTCGCGACCAGCATCGACGCTGCAAAGACAATACGCGAATATTTCATAAGAGATCTCCGTATTGGATTCAGATGCGATTTCATCCGACGATTCGTCGGATCGAAGAAGATGCGGCGGGCTTGAGGGAGAAAATCCAGAATACTTCAAAGCCAAAAGACGAGGCCGCTTCAGCACTGCGCGGCACACGTCATAAAAGATTCACGTCTGCGGAGGCATGCGCAGAGGGGTTCCGACCGAGAAATTTTGTTTGGACAACTACGAACGTTGCGTAAACGCCACGTTGGTCTTTTTGAAGACGTTGCTCGGGCTGCGGATTGGGGCTCGTGTTTACGGGTGCGTTCGCTGACCGCCAGATGGGCCGCTAGGTCGGACATTCGAAATCGCTGTTGGAGCGTGGCCTCCATCTGTCGCTGTGCGCGTACGACAAGCTGGTCCGTGTGCCCCTGATCGTCAAGCAACGTGGCATACGAGGCCTGCGAGGCACGATTGACGTCGATCAACAAGGTCTTGGCGACGAGCATCGCCAGTTTGGAGTCGGTCAGTCGTTCGACCAATCGCACAGCAAGGTTCGGATAGGACGTCACCGCGCCACCGCATAGGATGCCTGATTGCTCAGTCAACACTTCGCGTGAGCGAAGCTCAACCTTAGGATAGCGTCGCGAGAAATCGGCCGCTTTGGACCAATGCGTTGTAGCAATCCGATGGTCCAGCAATCCCGCTTCAGCTAGCAGATAGCTGCCCGTGCAATAGGACGCAAGCAGCGTCCCCGCCTTGTGCTGAAGCCGCAATGCGGACGACAGGTCGCGCACCTGATCGTGGCGAGCGAGAAAAGCGTCCATGTCTGCGACGAATGGCGCGGTTACCAGAATCGCATCGGAACGCTTGCGGGCGTCGATACGACCATCCACTGCGATGCTTTGGCCTGACGCGGCGCGCACCGGTTGCCCATCCATGGATTCCACACGCCAGACAAATTTCGGGGATGTCGCACGGGAGCCTGCCGTTCTCATGCTCGGGCTCGCCAGCGGATTGGCGGCATGCAAAACATCGATGGGTCCAGCGACACCCGACGCCAGAATCCCGTCGAAGACCCAGAAACGAACAGTGGGCATGATGTCTGAATTTCCGTCAAAACTGGCGATACTGCCACTGGTCGAAGTGTTTAGCAAGGCTGATGATTGCCACTATAAAACGACAGCTATAGGACTATCGCCATGCCAATGATCGACGCACTGATTCCTGAAAACGCACTGACGCTTGAAGCCGAGGCACGCCTGCTCAAGGAGATGACCGACATTCTGATCCGCGCCGAAGGGTACGAATCCGATCACGAAATCGCACGACGCGTATCGTTCCTCTTTCTCCGCCGGTCCGCTGCAATATTTGTGGGTGGTGTGCCGTCTGCGTCGCCCCGATACCGGGTCATTCCTTCGGTACCCGAAGGGCAATACACCGATGCGGCGCGCGAAACGCTCCACGCCATCGGCCAACAGGTCCGGCACGTATTGAGAGGTGCTATATTCGACGGTTACCGTTGGTTCAGGGTCCTCGTGCCTCTACTTCAACACTGGAATCTCTTTGCCACGTCGCAAGAAATCATCAGATATATGGCCGTGCGAGCGGTTGTTGTAGGCCGACGAACGAAACCACTCCCGCGGCATCGGGCCGCGTTTAACTTTAGGCGGTCGTCCAAAATCGAACGACGAATTGTCGGCAATCCGGGATGTTGGGTGCGTTAATGCGCTATCCTGAATATCTGGCATCTCCAGGCTGGTGGAAGTGGCCACGCGCCAGGGAGTCAATGCGCGGACTCGCAAGGCGGCCAGATGTATCCGAAGTGTGTTTCTGAAGCGGGTTTCGGCCCGCAGCCGCGAGCAACGGACTGGCAGCGCTTGACGCGATAACGCGGGTTACCACGGCCAGCGCCCGGTGGCAATGCCAACGGAAGCGGAGCGAGGGTAGGGTGCCGTCGTCTGCGTGTTTCTACGGCGGCGCCCTACGCGACGGAACGACTGCAGTTCACTCCATATTAGTCTATCGCCCGTTGCAGCCACGACTTCAATCCGGCCAAGGTGCGGAATTCGTCCACAGCGCGGACACGGCCATCTGGAAACAGCGGCGATGCCATACGGCTCGACGCGCTTCCGGGACCGAGTTCCAGAGCCGCCACCGCGCCGGCCGACCGGCAGCTCTCGAGGCAAGCAGCCCAATCGATGGTTGTGGAGATCTGACGGGCCAGCTTGTCGATCCCGGTTTCGATGTCGCAGATCGTGTCGCCGTCGATCCCGCTCAGCAGCCGACGGCCGGCGCCCGGCAACGCTGGAGACGCTGCGCACAGGACGGCACGAAACTGCTCAGTCGCCTCGCGCAGGAGAGGCGTGTGCGATGGCACTGCGACCGGCAGCGTCACGATGTGCTTCGCCCCGCGCGCCGCGGCCTCCTGGCATGCGGCGTCGAGCCCGGCGCGACGGCCTCCGACGACGAAGCTGTCTACGTCGTTGATGATCGCGATGGAGAGTTCATGCCGCGCCAGGATCGGCTCCAGGTTCGAACGGCGCAGGCCGACGATGGCGGCGAGACCGCCGTCGCTCGGCGCGGCCGCATCCATGGCTGCCGCGCGCTGTTGCGCGAGGCGCAGAACGCCCGGCCCATTGACCGCGCCGGCGCATCCCCAGGCCGCGAGTTCGCCAATGCTGTAGCCGGCGATCACCGTGCGTGCGGGCCACGCCGTGCCAAGCGCTGCCTGTACCGCCAGGGCCTGGGTGCAGCACAGAATCTGGCCGGAGCGGTTCGAAAACCGCTCTGCCGGAGCGGCTTCCCGCACGTACCGGCGAGGATCCTGCCCGAGCACCTCGGCTGCGGCGATGAAGACGGGTTCGGCCTCCGGGCAGTTCGCGACGAGGTCGAACATGGCGGGATGCTGGCCACCCTGCCCGGAGCAGAGTATCGCCATCAGGTTAGGCATGATCGGCCCCCCGTCGTGCGGACAGCGTCCGAAAGTAGTTGCTCAGCATGCGCGGCACGATCAGTCCGAAGCTCATCGCCACGATCGTCAGGAACGCAGTCGCGCCGTTCGCGGCCACGCTTGAGACCAGATCCACCGGCGCCAGACCGCCGCTCGCGACCAGTTCGACCCGGGCGTCTGCTACGCGGAACAGAAAGAAGCCGGGCATCATGGAGACGACGGCGCAAAATGCGACGGCCGCAAACGGCAGTCGCAGGCGATCGGCGACCGGCGTGACCATCACGCCGACCAGCGTGCAAGCGACCAATGCCCCGACCGCGACATCCGCGCCCGCGAGCGAGATCAGTGCCCAGTGCGCCGCATGAGCGAGCATGCCGACCACGATCGGCAACGCCAGCAGGCGCCAGGGCATCGAAAAGACCGTGCCATAGGCCACGACCGCACACCCCGCTGCGATCACGTCTGCACCCAGCGGCACGCGCGCGGACATCGCGGCGGCAGGAAGGGTTGCGCCGCCGACCGCAAGCGCCATCAGCAGTCCTGCGCAAATCATCAGCACGATCAAGCCCGCATACGTGAGGCGCTCGATGCCGAGCGCGACGCGTGTGTGCGCAAGGTCGAACGCGCCGTTCAGGATGTGCGGGCCCGGCACGAGCACCATGCAGGGACAAAGCGCGATGAACAATTGCGTATCCGGCAAGTGCAAGCGCGTGGCAATAGCGCCGATGGCTCCTGCGACGGCAGCGGCGCAAAGTGGCTGGATGAACGGATTGCCACCGAGCGTCGCTAGCCAGCGGCGCAGGAGCCCGCCCATCCCGGCGCTGAACGCGATCAACAGCAGGCTTGTCACATCGGGCACACCGTAGATCACGCCCATCGACGCGGCCCCGATGGCCGCGAACAGGGCGAAGCGTAGGGTGGAGACCGGGCCCATACGCTCGACGGCTGCGAGCGCCGAACGTGCGGCGCCGCCGTTCAGTGAGCCTTCGCAGACCTCGTCGACAATTTTCATGGTTGCCAATGCTTTGGCCATGTTGACGCCGAGAGGCGCTGCCGGCGTAATGGCAGAGTAGGGCGTTCCGTCGACGCGGAGCTCAAGCTCGCCCCAGCGCGGGTGGAGCGTGAGTGGCACGCCCAGAGCACGGCCGAGTTTTTCCGCGGCGATAACCGTGCGCTCGGTGGTCTGCCCGTTGACGAGCAGGAGCGTCGCGGCCTGCGCGACGGTGTCCACTGCGTCCGGGCGCGTCAACTGCGTGGGTCCAGGCGCCATCGGCATGGCTGCGTCTGTCATGGCGTCACAACGCCTCATACGATGTTGCATGCTTCTCACTCCGTGATCTGGGTCATGCGGATTTCCGCTGGCGCAAGCCCCCGTTTGCCTGGCTGTCGATCGGCCGGGACTTGCCCTTTTCCGGACTCCAGCGCATCGACGAACAGGGTCATGGCCAGCAAGTCTGCGCAGCCCCCAGGGCTCAGGCGCCGGGCAATGAACGCCGCATGGACTGCAGCGGCGCGCGCCCGCCAGTCCGAGGCGCTGACCCCGCCCTGCGCCAGGAACGAGGCGGCGGCCTCGGAGGCGTAGCGCATCCCATCGGCGCCGCCGCGGTGCAGAAGGTTGGTGTCGCAGACCGCCGCAATCAGCGCGAAGCAGGCTTGCACAGGCGGCGCATCGGAGTCGTTGGACTGCAATGAGCGGCCCCGGCGCAGGGCCGGCCAGCCCACTTTATAAACGCTGCGAAATCCACCGGCTGCTTCGCCCCGGGCACCGCCGGCGCCGTAGCGCCGTAGCGCCCCCGTGCCGTGGCTGAAGAGCGGGATCGGACCTCGCCCGATCTCCGCAGCCCAGTGCCGCATGACGACGTCGCCGAGACACATTGGCGCAACCACCGCGCCTTCGCTCGACAGGTCGGCGACGACGCCCGCCGCAGCGCACAGCAGGCCCAGGCCGAAGATGGCGCCGCGATGCGTGTTGATACCGCCCGTGACGGCCAGCATGGTGGCCTCAGCCCGCAGCCCGATAGTCCTGAGATGGCCCATCTCGGCGCCGTCCCGACCGGCCGCCGCAAACTCTCCGAAAAACGGGCGCAGTGACTCGGCGCTGGCCTGCATCATGGGCGCATCCATGTCCGTATGACTCCCGCTATCGAAGTGACTGACGAGACCGGGCTTGGGCCAGGTCGCCAGCTCATGCAGAAGCGCGAGCACCGCCTGGTTGGCGATCAGTTCCGCAACGAGGTCGCGTTCCCGCCCTTGCGCGGGTCGGGCAAACCGGATTGCGCATTGGGATGCCGTGCTCATGTCCGCCCTCTGGCGCCCGGCAGGGACGCGATGTCGAGGAGTCGAACGCCCTCCATCGTTTTTGCCAACACCGTGGCGCGGTCCTCTGCCCAATGCCCGGACCGGTTCGCGGCCCGGTACGCGTTCCACAGTTCCCGCCAGTTCACAGCGCTGCCGTCCGGAAAGATGACTTCGCCATCGATGCGGATCGGCGCATCGCGCTGGACCTGGCCGATGCCGAAGACAAGGGAGAGGACGTCGAAATTCTCTGGAACCGGCCAGAGGACATCGAGATCCGATTGCGGCGACATGTAGGCGAGGCCGGTCAAATGTTCCCATAGGAGGCTTCCGAAGGCCGAAGGCTCGACGCCGGTGCGTGTACCGAGGGCGAGAAGCGAGGCAATCGTCGATTGCCAGCCTTCATCCGCAACCTTTGCCGCCGCGCCCAATAGTGGGGGCGGTGAGCGTTGCAGGATGCCGCCGGGCGGAAGAACGAGGGCGACCCGGCACTTGCCGGCGGCCGGCGGTAGCGGGACACCGACCGGCAACAGGTCCGGGTCCTCGCCCTCCGCACGGCGTCGGACGATCACTGGCCATTCCCGCTGCGCCCAGCGCTCCAGCAACGGCAGGTCGGCCAATGCAGGGCGCTGGGCCAGGGCCGACGCCCAAACATCCGGCGCCACATGCAAAAGCTCATGCCGTCGCCACGGAGGGCTCGGCATCTGTGTACCGTCACGCATGGCCGGCCTCCGCCGCCACCTGCTGGGCGATGTCCCGGGCGAGGAGCCGTCCCTTGCGTTCTAGACCGATCTGATCACGCAGGTCGGAGGTAGGCGCGGCCTGACCCAGGAGCGCCGCAAGACGCTGTGCGAATGGCCGGTCGGCCGCCCAGGTCTCTGTCACCGCGCCGGTTGCAAAAAGCGGTTCCACGCCAGGCGCAAAGATGGGGGTCGACTTCGCCAGCTCCTTGAGTTGCCCGAGCGGCAGCTTCGTGACCCGGGAGATGGAGGGAAGATCCATCACGCTAGGCTCCGCGCCCGGCAGCGTCACCAGAGACTGGCTAGACAGCGCAGTGGCGATGAACGCGCCAGCCGCCGCGTGGCCGTAAAGAACGCTTACCGTGCGATGGCCATTGGCCGCCGCGAGCTCCAGACTCTTGGCGAGATGGGCGAGATATTCGTTGAGCCCTAGTAGCTCGTCCCGACGCGCCATGTTCTGACTCGACGTATCGACGAGGACGACGATTGGCGCGCGGCTCCCAGTCTCCACCGCGGCGAGGACATGACCGGCCAGCAGGATCGCACCGTCGACGCCGAGTGGCGTGCCGTCGACGATACCGACGACCGTCACGTCCCCCTGATTCTCGACCTTGGCGGTGCCGTGCAGCGTCCCGGATGGACCACGTTTCACCGCATGACCGGTTGGGAATAGCGAGTTCAGAACTTCATCGAGCGTCATGATCAGCTCCCTCGATTCGTTGAATGGTCAAGAACGTGTCGTCTGCGATGTCGGCGATGCGCTCTGGCTCCGGCACTCCCGCCTTGCGCCAGATCTCTGGCGCGTCGCGGCAATCGCCGAAGCGCCGCAGGCGCTCCGTCAGACGCTGTTGCTCGGCCGTAAGTGTCGGCAGCGCGAACGGCGGGGCATGCTTGACGAGGGCAATCGCCGCCTCGCGGTAATCCTCGATGCCTCCCTTCACATAGCGGTCCGTGCCGCCACTGAGGTAGCGCGTGCGGGCGCCGCAAACGCGCCAGACCAGAGCGCGATCCTTCGCATCGAACTCCTCGACGCCCTTGTTGGTTTCGATCACCTCCGGACCGCTAACGCTTACCCGGCCGTGCTGGGAAACGATGATTCGGCTGCAGCAGGCGGTGATGATGCCGCCGCCACCAAAGGCGCCCGACCGGCCGCCGACGAGAGCAAGCACCGGGATGCCGGCGCTGCGCACCTGGACAATGGCGTGGATGATCTCGGAGATGGCGAGTTCGCCCGCATTCGCTTCCTGAAGCCGGACGCCGCCTGTATCGAGCAGCAGCAACACCGCGCGGGGGCCGCCCCGTCCAGCGCCATCACGCGCCGTCCGCAGGAGACCGAGGAGCTTTGCGCCGTGCACCTCGCCGAACGCGCCTCCCATGAAGCGCCCCTCCTGCGCCGCCACGAAAACCTCTTGTCCAGCAAGGCGACCTCGGCCCACTACGATGCCATCATCGAAGGCGCCTGTGAGATCGAACTGGGCGAGGTGCGGGCTCATGGTGCGCCGTTCAGGCCCAAAGAACTCGTTAAAGCTCTTCGCATCGAGCAGCCCGGCGATGCGCTCGCGCGCCGAGGCTTCGTACCACTGCGCCTCATAGACTTGTGAGAGCTTGCTCATGATTCGATCTCCATCAACCGGACGCTCTGCATCAGCCGCAGGCTGACCGTATCGGGGTGCGCTCCGCCGTCGTTGATCCAGAACCGCAGACCGCCCGGCGCGCCGCGCCTGAAGAATTCGTCGATCACCGCCTCCCAGATCGCGCGGAAGCCGTTCACCGCCGTCGTGACGTTGACCTCGCATTCGTGGTCCGGCAGCACGCGCTCGACCAGAACCTCGAGATTGCCGGAGGCATTCACCCCAGTGATGGCCTGGTGGCGATGGCCACCCGCCTTTCTGTTCACCTTGCCCTGCACCTGAAAATGTTCCATGTTTTGTACTCCTACCAATTTCTGAACCTGGAAGGCGGCTGATAGAGGCCACCGGACCAGGTCACCAGATCTGCGATCGAATGGGCCGCCAGCAGTTGGCGGTTCGCGTCCAGCGGATCGATACCGAAATCCTCGGGACGGCGGATCACGCCGCGTTGCCGCAGCACCTCGACGGCCTTGTGATCCCGCTTGCGACCCACGTCGGTGAAGCCCGCCACGCCGCGAATGGCCTGTTCGCGCTCGGCCTGACTGCGGCACAGCAGGAGGTTGGCGATCCCTTCTTCAGTCACGATGTGGGTGACGTCGTCGCCATAAATCATGACGGGCGCGAGATCGAAGTTCAGTTCCTCCGCCATCTTCACGCTGTCGAGCGTCTCGACGAAGTTCGGCTTCATCTTCTCGCCGAAGGTCTCAAGAATCTGCACCACCAGCTTGCGGCCGCGGGTCAGCTTGCTGTCGCCGCCCGACGCCTCGCGGCCGGCCTTAAGCCAGGGGGCCGACAGGTGCCGGCGCCCGTGGGCGTCCGACCCCATGTTCGGGGCACCGCCGAAACCCGCGATGCGGCCTGGCGTGACGGTCGAGCTGTTGCCGGCAAGATCGATCTGCAGGCTCGAGCCGATGAACATGTCGCAAGCGTAGAGGCCGGCGGCCTGACAGATCATGCGGTTTGAGCGCAGCGTTCCGTCATGGCCGGTGAAAAACACGTCGCTGCGCGCCGACATGTAACCGTCCATGCCCACCTCGCTGCCGAAAGAGTGGACCTGCTCGACCCAGCCGCTTTCGATGGCCGGAATCAGCGTGGGATGGGGGTTTAACGCCCAGTGGGTGGCGATCTTTCCCTTCAGGCCAAGCCGTTCGCCGTAGGTCGGCAGCAGGAGTTCGATGGCTGCAGTGGGAAAGCCGATGCCGTGGTTGAGGCGCTTCACACCATATTCGGCGTAGATGCCTTTGATCGCCATCATGCCCATCAGGATCTGGTTCTCGGTGATGTTCGCCGGATCGCGGGTGAACAGCGGCTCGACATAGAAGGGCTTCTCCGACCTGACGACGAAGTCGACCAGGTCGCCGGGTATGTCGACGCGCGGCACCTTGTCGACCACCTCATTCACCTGGGCGATGACGATGCCCGACTTGAAGGCGGTCGCCTCCACGATGGTGGGCGTGTCCTCGGTGTTGGGACCGGTATAGAGGTTGCCGTCGCGGTCGGCCTGCACGCCGGCGATCAGGGCGACGTGCGGCGTCAGGTCCATGAAGTAGCGGGCGAACAGCTCGATGTAGGTGTGGATGGCGCCAAGCTCGATCTTGCCAGCGGCAAGCGCACGTGCGATCCCGGCGCCTTGCGGGCCTGAATAGGAAAAGTCGAGCTTGCGCGCAATGCCGCGTTCGAACAGATCGAGATGGGCCTGGAGAACGACCCCCGATTGCACGATATGGAGATCGTGGATTCGCGACGGGTCGACGTCCGCCAGAACCTCGGCAAGAAAGTCCGCCTGCTTCTGATTGTCGCCCTCGAGACAGACCCGGTCGCCGGGACGGACAACTGCCTCAAGCAACGCCTTCGCGTTCTCGGGCGATACCATCTTGCCGCTGGCGAAGCGGGACCCCGCCGCGAGGCGGGCATGTCGCGCGCTGCGCTGCTTCTGCCAGTCTCTTACGTCGCAGTGACGGTCTGGCTTCGCCACTGCCTGATTCGATGTTCTGTCCAAGGTAAGTGCTCCTTTGCTGAGTTGAAAGTTGGTTTTGATAGGATGCCTCATTGATCCGATAGGACCGTATTCCAAACCGCAGGCACAGTGACATCCTTGCGGCGCGGTTGGGTGAGGCTAAATTGTCCTTTGCGAACGCGATGCATCAATTCAACGCCCGCCAGCGTGATCGCGGCGTTCATGAATTGCTTGAAACCAAGCATGACGTTTGTTCTTGACTTGATGTTGCGATGGTCTTGCTCCACCAGATTGTTCAGGTACTTCGAGGACCGGACCTTGGTGTCTTCGGGAAGCCCTCGCGCGCCCGCGCTAGCGTCGGGATCGTTTGCGTGCCAGCAGACACTGTCCTCTCGATCTTCGTGAGCCACGAAGAGAGGCTGTAGCAGGCGTCTTTGAGCTCGTTTGCATAGAGGACGGAGGCGGTCGAAATCAGGGCGAACGCGAACATCCCGTAGTAGACGGACTTCATATTCCTCCCACGGCCTGAGTTCTGATCTCAGGCATGAGGACGCCTGTGCCGTTTCGCGCGATGGGCCGATGCCGGGCAGGCGCCATGTGTCCGGTGGGACCAGGTGCCTGCGCCGTCACTCGGACCGCCTTGGGACGCACTCACGGATTCCGGTAAATCGTGCTGTTGAGGTACTCGAGTTGGCCGTCCTTCTCGGCCTGGACGAGTTCGGCATAGACCTGCGCGCGCGTCTTGGGCACGTTGGCTTCGCCTTGCGGCGGCACCCATGCGCCGGTTTGTGACGCGGTGACCGAAGCGGACGCATCGGCAGCCGTGGTGTTGGCCTGGGCGAAGGCCGAGGTGGTGACGACCATCCCGAGCAACGCGGCGATCTTGATGACTTTCATGACAACTCCTTCTGCTATCGAGGTTGGACGATCCGGGCGCTGCGGCGGTGAGCCATGCGTGTTCCGGTAAGAAGGAGCTTAAAGAGGCGGGGGTTACGTCAACGGAACGGCGAAGTTACGAATTTTTAATGTTGGAGGATCGCCTAGGCGGATGCGGTCTCGCCGTGGACTGGGTTGCCGATGGGCATGAAGGGATGGTCCGTGCCATGTCGGGCGACTACGACGCTATCATGCTCGATCGTATGCTCCTGGGCATCGGCGGGCTGACCATCCTCAAGGCGATACGGGCGGCAAGTGTCGAAACTCCGGTCATGATGCTGAGCGCGATGGGCGACGTCGACGAACGGATCCGCGGACTGCTGGCGGGCAGCGACACATGATCGGCTTCAAGGACTTTTGTTGCGCCCGCATCATCCTGTCGGGCGTCGAGGTGATGCATACGATCAGGAAGGGACAGATGAAATCGGCGAAGGGAACCTCTCCGTCGGCGCCCGAGCAGTTTTACTTCTTGGTCATGTAAGGCTTCCTAACAAGATCCCCTTGTTTTGCCGCTCTTTTCTTATTGCGAAACAACCCGACATCGACCCGTTCTGATCTTTTTCGGTTTGAGCTGCACGCTGTTCCCCGTTCCTCTTTTCGAGGCCATCAGCCACACGACAAGCCCAGTGACGGCGGTCATCCTATGCTTCCTCGGGTTAGTCATGTTGAGCGGTTTCACGTCCATCCACATGCTGGTGAAGACGGAACTTTTTCCGGCGCGGATCAGGGCACTTGCGGTCGGGCTCCCCTACGCGCTGACGACAGCGATCCTCGGCGGCACGACGGAATTTGTCGCGTTGCGGTTCAAGGCGTCCGGCCATGAGCCGTACTTCTTCTGGTA
>NZ_JBNDMQ010000055.1:0-44189 GCF_050436665.1 Paraburkholderia sp. EB58
CCGGCGCCTTGATCGGCCGCCATCGCAAGGGTCTGTTGTTTCATGCGCATCTAACGATTGAAGGCTCAGTGGCGTTGACCTTTTTCAGCGTAGCCTTAGCGGAAGATGGGATGTCTGCGGCCGTTTGACACAGACAATTAGCGACTACGCTGGATGCGTAGAAAAAGGGCCCCGGGCCGTTGGCCGGCAACTGTAATCTCGTTCGACGGTATCAACTGTTCCTTCACGACTGCGCCAGTGTGAGTACTCTCCTTCGGGATAGATCGCATCCTTGGAGCAAGCCAGTCCCGCAAGGATGAGATACCCCTTATACCGCCGTGAGCACGAAATATGACCGATCAGTGGATCAACGAACGACTGATGCTTCTGCGCAGTCTCAAGACACTAAGCGAGCATCAGCGCCTGCTGCTAATGCTCGCCGACAAGTGGCCACGTACAACCCATGACGAGCGCAAGTTCGAGGCGCTAGTCAAAGCCGAGAAAGCCGCAGAGCGGGCTGAGAAGGCGCGCAACAATGCCTCGCGCATCATCGATGCGGAGAAGCTGGCTGAACGCGAGACGCGGAATAACCAGGCGGTACTGAAGAGCGCGCTAATCGATTTGACCGTCCTGGAAGGCAAGGACCTGGGCGAACTACTGGGCGCGTTGCTCGAGTTCACCGAGAACGGAACAGCAGACGATCGCTCAAGGTGGAAGCAGCACGGCGAGGCAATGTTGGCCAAACGCCAGCGTGCTTCGTGAGCAATCAGGCAACCGGACAAGCAACCCGCAGCCCCTCGTTTGCAATAACAGGAATACAGAGTTTCTCTTTCAACCCTCCTGTTAGCCGATATTAAGCCGTTATCTGCAAGTATCCCGCCGGTTCGCACTCACTCTGCGGCTGGCGCTTTCTTCTGATCGGCACACTCGATATAAGAGGCACACGAGTATATGAAGCTATCCTTTGTCCAGAAGCTATGGCTGCCTCTGATCCTGAGCCTGCTGTGTCTCGCTGGAATCTCAGTCTATAGCGCGTATCACGGGAAAGAAGTGCGGCTGGACGAGCGCAAGGAAGACCTGAAGCACGCATCGGAGATTGCGCTAAGTGTCGTCAAGACTTTTGGCGATCAGGCAGCCGCCGGAGCCATGCCCGTGGCGGAAGCCCAGAAGCGGGCCATGGAGAGCATCCGCAACATGCGCTATGGCGCAAGCGGCTATTTCACGATCTTCAATTCCCAGCCAACAATCCTGATGCATCCGACGCATCCAGATATGAATGGCAAGGACGTCGGCGATTACGAGGATTCCAACGGTGTTCGCTTCTACAAAGACACGGTGGATCTCATCAAGCGTGACGGTCAGGGTTATATCTCGTATGCGTTCCCGAAGCCCGGTGCCACAGAATCCACGCCAAAAATCTCCTACAGCGTGTCCTATCAGCCGTGGGACTGGATTCTCCAGACGGGGATTTACGTCGACGACATCAATGCGGCATTCCGCTCTGCGTTGTTCCAGAGCCTCGGCGTCCTGGCGGTGCTGGCCGGTGCGCTGTCAGCCCTGGTGGTACTGCTCAACCGCGGCATTCTCCGCTCATTGGGCGGCGAGCCCTCTTACGCCGCCGAAATTGCCAACCAGATTGCCAGTAACGATCTGACCGCCATGGTGAAGACGGCGCCCGACGACCGCTCGAGCCTGCTGTTTTCGATGAAGCGCATGCAGGAGCAACTTACGCGGACGATCGGCACGATCAAGATTTCGGCCGACACGATCGCCACCGCCACGCAGCAGATTGCGGCGGGCAATCAGGATCTGTCGCAGCGCACCGAAGAGCAGGCCGCCTCACTCCAGGAAACCGCAGCCAGCATGGAGCAGTTGACCTCCACGGTCACCCAGAACGCCGACAACGCCAGTCAGGCCAACCAGCTCGCTGCACAGGCTGCTGAGGTCGCTGAGCAAGGGGGCGCTGTGGTCTCACGCGTGGTCGAAACCATGGAGGGCATCAACGCCAGCTCGGACAGGATTGCCAACATTGTTGGCATCATCGAGGGCATCGCCTTCCAGACCAATATTCTGGCGCTGAATGCCGCCGTCGAAGCGGCGCGGGCCGGTGAACAGGGGCGGGGTTTTGCCGTGGTGGCCTCGGAAGTGCGATCGTTGGCGCAGCGCTCCTCGGCGGCATCCAAGGAAATCAAGGAGCTGATCAACGATTCCGTGGAGCGGGTCCGGGCAGGCGCGGACCATGTGCAGGAAGCCGGCACGAAGATGCGCGAGATCACTCACGAAATCAGACGGGTGACCGACATCATGGGTGAAATCACCGCTGCCTCGCAGGAACAGAGCAAGGGCATCGGCCAGGTCAACCTGGCTGTCACACAGATGGACGAAGTCACGCAGCAGAACGCAGCGCTGGTCGAACAGGCGGCGGCCGCCGCCAGCTCCCTCGAGTCACAGGCGGCCGATCTGAAAACCTCCGTTTCGATGTTCAGGCTGAACGAATCGCATCACGCCGAGGTCCTCACCGGCTGACTAGTCGGAGTAGGATGGCATGCTGACTTGAACAAGGGGAACAGCATGCCCGCGACGCAAACTCCACCGACAGTAGGTCTGGCGCTCCAAGGCGGCGGCGCACACACGGCGTTCACGTGGGGCGTACTCGACCGCCTCCTGGACGAGGTCGCACAAGGGAAGCTCTTCATTCGTGCGATCAGCGGCACGAGCGGCGGAGCGCTAAACGCCGCGGCATGCGCGTACGGCCTGAACGAGAGTGTGGCTGAGGCAAAGCGGGCACTCGAGCGGTTGTGGACGTTGGTCGGCGCAAGTTCATACTGGCACCCGTTTTACAACTGGCCCACCGAATGGCTGAACTCGCCCTACCGCTGGAATGTGGATCTCAATCCGTTTGTGATCGCGCAAGGCATGCTCCAGCAGATCAGCTCGCCCTATGCGACACCATGGGCGGTCAATCCCATCGGCCCCATCATGGAGAAGGTCATTCCTGACTTCGGGGCCATAAACCAGCACAACGAGAGTGCACCCGAACTCTATATCGCCGCGACGAATGTCGACCTGACCGCGCTGCGCATCTTCGGTCCAACTGAGATCACAGCCAAGGTGCTGATGGCGTCGGCGTGCCTGCCTACGCTCTTCGAGGCGGTTGAAATCGACGGCGAGTTCTATTGGGACGGTGGATATATGGCCAATCCCGCGCTCAATCCGCTAGTTGACCACGTCGACGATATTCTTAGCGTGCTCATTGATCCGCTAGTCGTCAAGCGTGGACCTCCCACGCTCCCGCGGCAGATTGTGAACCGGATCAACGAACTGAGCTTCGGCGCATCCTGGGTCACGGAAGTGCGGCAGATCGAACTGATGAACGAACTCGTCGCGGAAAACACCACAGTCGTCCACCACGGAAAGGCTTACACGACCAAGCGCTTTCACGTGATCCAGGCGGAGCACCTCATGGAAGAGATCGGCGCCGCATCGAAGGACACGCCCTGCATCGAGCTTTTTCTTGCCTTGCGGAAGGCAGGATGGACCGCGGCAGATGGTTGGGTGCACGAATGTCTTCCGAGCGTCGGCAAGACCTCCACCTTCGACCTGAATAAGTTGGTGAAGAGCCGCCTGGAAGGATCACCCTCAGCGATTCATATGGTCCAGGAGGCAGAGCGCAAAAAGTCGTGATTGCGGATAGGCGTGCGTCGCCACTCACCAGGGAACGACTCTTCCCAGGTAGTCCAGATAATGCAATCCGGAGCGCCCTTCGTAAGCCTCTATCGTATTTAGCAAGTTGGGAATACTTTCCTCGATGCTCAGACGCGCGTCACGACCGCCCATGTCCGTCCTGACCCATCCGGGCGCCATCAATAGCAGGGTTTTCGCGTCGTTCTGGTGGCGCGCCGCAAAGCTACGCATAAGCATGTTGAGAGCAGCCTTACTGCCTCGGTAGACCTCATAATTGCCGTTAGTGTTGTTGGTGAGGCTACCCTGCCCCGACGACATGACACCGATGGTTCCCGCCGGCTGCACGATGTCCTGAAACGCCTCGATGATCCTCATTGGACTCAACGAGTTCGTCACCATGACGCGCACAAATTCCTCCGTCGAGACATCGGCAATCGTTTCACGATCGTCGTTTTTGACGCCAGCATTTACGAAAAGCAAATCCAGCCGTCGATCTTTAAGACGACTATGTAACGCGGCGACCTGGTCGGGAATCGTGATATCGACTGCCTCAACTTCCAGCGCGCCTTGGGTGCTTTCCGAGAGTTGGCGCAGCTTTTCTGTTGAGCCCACCCTCCCGGTGGCAATCACTCGCCAGCCACGCTTGAGGTATTCCTCGACCATTGCGAATCCGAGGCCGCGGGATGCACCGATGAGGAGGACGGTTTTCTGCGGAGAGTTGTCTTGCATGGGGAGCTCCCTGTAAGTGAGACCGCGATAGAACGCGGCTTCGAACCAGCACGCGTTCGGTCATGAGTCAGTACTTCGAATATATCGAGGAGAGAGACATGGCGGAAGACGCAGCAGTTGCACTTATAACGTGCACCAAACGCCATGTCTCGACGGATGATGCTACGATCAGGCATGGCAGAACCCGACTTGAATTTACTCGTTGCGCTCGACGTATTGCTTGGCGATGGCAGCGTGGCCGGTGCTGCCCGTCGACTGGGTTTGAGTGCCTCGGCGATGAGTCGAACCTTGACCCGGCTTCGCGAGGCGACCGGTGATCCGCTATTGGTTCGCGCCGGGCGCCGCATGGTATTGACACCCCATGCGGAGGCACTGCGTCAACGCACTCAGAATGCGGTTCATGAGGCACGTGCCGTACTGCGTCCCTCAGCGACGGAAGCGGATTTTTCAACGTTGCAGCGAACCTTTACCATTCGTGCCAACGACGGTTTTGTCGAGGCCTTCGGCGCTTCACTGATTGCCGCGGCGACCGCGACGGCACCGCTCGTGCGTTTGCGTTTCGCACCCAAGCTTGAGAAGACGGCGACGTATCTGCGAGACGGTTCCGCTGATCTTGAGATCGGTGTTTTGGGCGAAATGGGACCAGAGGTCCGCGTGCAGGCACTATTCCGCGATCACTTTCTTGGTGTCGTCAGACGGGGCCATCCGCTCGCGATGGAGCGCGAGGTGACGGCCGCACAGTACACCGCATTCGGTCATGTCGTCGCCTCACGACACGGCCGCACGAGCGGACCGGTTGATGAGGCGCTGGCCACTTTAGGGCTGGAACGAACGATCGTCGCCGTCGTTCCGAGTTTTCCCGCCGCGCTCGCTGTGGCGCGAGCGTCCGACCTGATTGCACTCGTGCCTGCGTCTCTTCTGAGCAATCAGCCGGCACAGCAGGAATTGCCGGCATCCGCCACCACTTACGCCTTCGAGCTTCCCGTGACCACCGAGGAAATTACTATCTCGCAGATGTGGCATCCGCGTTTAGAGATCGATCCTGTGCATCGTTGGCTCCGGCAACTGACGCTAACAGTATGTCGGGAGCGGCTGCACCTGTGACCGTTTGTGCGGCGCCGGCCGCACAAACGGCACTCCGAGCGAAGCGTCTACGCGCAGCCGACGCTTCGCGGATAGCGCTTCGCGATTAAGCAGATGCACCTCTCAGTGCTCGAGAGGTGGCCGCATGTCCGGATCGTCTTCGACGACGTCTTGCATCGCGAGCCAGTACGGTTGGCGGTTGTAATAGCTATGCGTCGTCGCGCCCCACTTCGCGTCCGCCATCGTCGGCCAGTGATCCTTGTCGAAGCCCGGGTCGTCCTTCAAACGTTGCGCGGTGATATCGACGTGGAAGCACTTCTCGTCCGTATCGAGAGTCAGTGCGTTCCAGGGGATGGCGTGCAGGTTTGCGCCCATGCCTAGAAATCCACCTTCAGCCAGTACGGCGTAGGCGATCCGTCCGCTGCGCACGTCCAGCATGATGTCGGAGATCTTGCCTACATGCTCGCCATCCGACGACATCACCTTATTGCCGTCGAGGGTTGCCGCAGCCATGATTTCCGGCCCCGGACCTTCGCCCATACCGCCGCCAATGACATTCGCGCCGCCGCGGGTGCCGCCTTGAGGATTGATTGAGCCCATCATTGCCTCCTTGGAAAATGGTGCAACAAAGGGCGCGCAAGGGGCATACCTGGGGCGACAGCCACGTACGCGTGGCGGCGCAAAATAATCCTTACCGGGCGTGCATATTCGTCCAATGTTTGCGGATGAGCGATGCGGCAAGGTGGCGCGCGATCGCTACGAGCGGTCCCGGTTGCGTGTACGTGTAGCGCCGGTGATGATCGCAACGCCAAGCATGATGACCGCGACGATTTCGATGGTGTGCTGGGAGACGTGCATAGCGATGAGCGCCCAGCACACGCCGCCTATCAGAACAATCCAGCCGACAAGATAAATGACCAGGGTCATCGTTTTCTCCTTGGGTAGTCGACGGATGCGACGGGTTGCCTGCCATGTCACGCTTCATCCCGGTGCCGCCGTCGAGCGATGGTCTGGCGCGAGTTACCAGCCGGTCTGTGGAGTAGCAGAATTCGCGCCTGAGCCGGGGTGGTTCAAGAATACGCTGATCGATAGAAGTAGAGACGGGCGAGAAAAATCTCTCTCATGGGCCATGAATGACCTGCCAATTCGCTATTTGACAAGGTCGTCAAGGCGTTCGTCGTCGATGCCCGCAGGCTCCAGGTGGGCCGTTACATCGGCGGCTTCGAACAACCGTTGCACTGTTTTTTCCGCCCGATCGCCGATTGCGTGGCCCTCCGCCACAGTGAGCGCGCCGTCAACTTCCACATGGAACTCAACGAAGACCCGGTCGCCGCCGTTGCGCGTCCGGATGTCGTGCACAGATTGCACCCCGTCGCACCCGCGCACGGCGGATTCGATACGCGCACGATCTGTTGCGTCCAGTTCACGGTCGAGCAGTTGAATTAACGCGTCCATTGCCATTCCCCGCGCGTTCCACAGCATGTAGACCGAGATTGCTAGCGCGCCGATCGCGTCGGCCCGTGTCCAGCCAAGAAAATTTTCGAGCAGCAGCGCTATCAGGACCGCTATGTTGACGGCCACATCCGTAACGTAGTGGGCCCGATCTGCGGCAATCGCGGTCGAACCCGTGCGGTTAACCACAAGGGTTTGCATGCCAACGAGTCCGGCAGCGGCGAGTGAGCTGCCCACGATCACCCAGATGCCGAATCCCGTCTGATTCAGTGGTTGAGGAACAAACAGACGCTGAACCGATTCGACACCGAGCCCGATTGCGGCAGCCGCCAGAAGCAATGCCTGAACGAAGGCCGCGACAGCCTCGGCCTTGCCATGCCCATATCGATGACCCTGATCGACTGGTCGTGCCGCGTAGCGCACCCCAGCGAAAGTCACGGTAGAGGCGACGACATCGACGAGGCCATCAGCAGCGGAGGTCAGCAACGAAATCGAGCCTGTTGTGATCCAGGCCCAGACTTTGATAACGACCAACCCAAGTGCGACCACGAGAGCAACAATCGAGGCCATGCGCCGAAGCGCTCCATCGGACATAGTTTCGGACATCGGTTCGATCTCTCTGTCGATATTTGCGTGGAGCCGGTCTCGCTACGGTCTACCCGATCGCCGCGGTCCGCCGCAGGTTACGCTCTTAGACCAGTTCGCTGCCGCGGCACACGACAGCCTCGGACTGCAGTTGCGCCAGATGCCGCAGCAGCTTCGTCACCATCCCGACGACAATGAGCGCGAGGATCACGAAGAACACCGCGAGCGGCGTCAGGACTTGCACCGACACGAAGCCGGCGAGCCCCATCATCGCCGACGATACAAGCAGCAGCGCACACCCGAGGATCGCACTCGTCAGGCCAGCGATATGCGGGAACAGCGAATTGCCCTTGGCCATCAGCGTGGGATACATCGCGCCGGCGCAGAACCCCATCACGAGCACGGGCGTGGCGAGCGTCCAGACGCGCAGGCCGGCCGTCAGCGCAAGCACCAGCATCGCGATCGACGCTGCCGCCATCGTGCGCGCACCGATACGCAGCCGCTGCTCTGCGCTCGGCAGACGCGGGCCGTGCACGCGATTCGACAGGCCGCCGAGGAAGTACATCATCCCGATGCCGAGCGCGAGATAGGCGAAGTAGGTCGGCGGCTTGTGCAATGTGTTCTGCACCATGAACGGCCCGACGATGTTGAACACCAGCAGGATGCTGTAGCACAGCCCTTGCGCGAGAAAGCAGCTCTGGAACACCGGGCTCGAGAGCACCTTGCCCGCGTTCGTCAATAGCGTGCGCGGCTCAAGATGCACCGGCCGCGGCAAAGTCTCGCGATAGCGCCAAACCAAAGCCCACATCACAAGCGAATAAACGAGCAGGAAGACCAGGCAAGACTTCCAGCCAAACAACGTTTGCAAATGGGCACCGATCACCGGCGCGACAATCGGCGCGAGCCCCCACGCGATCGCCATGTACGTGAACGCATGTATCAGCGCCTGTCCGGAGAACGAATCGGTGATGATCGCCTTCGCGAGCAGGTTGGTGGCGGCGATACCGAAGCCCTGCAGACAGCGGGCGAGGAGGAACATCTCCAGATTCGGCGCGGCGAGTGACAGCACGCAGCCGATCGTAAAGATGACGAGGCCGAACGCCAGTACGGGCTTGCGACCGTATGCGTCCGCTACGGGCCCGAATACGAGCTGGCCCAACGCATAGGCCGCCATGTAGCCGGAAACGCTCGACTGGATCGCCTGAGGCGACGTCGCGAAGAAACGTGCCATTGCCGGTAGCGCGGGCACGTAAATGTCGATCGCGAGCTGCCCGGCAGAGGCAAACAGGCAGATCAGGAACAGCAGGAAGCGCGGCGAATTCGGTGGGCGCGTGGGAGTGACCGTGCGCTCGGGGATAGTGTGGTTCATGACAGCATCGAAGGGGCGGATTCCGGGGGCGCGACATTATGCGGTGCGAGTGACCGCAGCGTTTATTTGGCGCCATCAACACGTATTGTGCCTGTTATCGAATCGATGTCGTGTACGTCCCGATCACCACTGGGGTTACTGCCCGGACTTTGGTGTGGCGGCCCGAGCTATCGGGCCCCTGGGAACATATCATCGGGCGCGCTGACTCACCCGCCGGGAGGGTTTTGCCGGTGCAGGAGCACGTCCTTCCTTGGACGTGATGTCGGCTGCCGTCAGCGCCCGTCCATCCTGAGCCGCGAGTTCGATGCGCCGGAGCGGTTCTTCGTTGACCTTGTCGACCGCGATCATCATGGGCTCGCCGGGAGTGAACAGGTATTGCTCGCCCCACTGCCGCAGCGCCACGAGCACGGTCTGCAGACGCTCCCCGGCTTGTGTCAGATGATATTCGCTATGCGCGCTGCCGTCCTCGGCCGGCCGTATCTCCATGATGCCGGCGGCGACCATGTCGCGCAGGCGAGTGCTAAGGATGTTCTTCGCCATGCCGAGATTCTTCTGAAACTCGCCAAAACGCCGAACGCCCTTCAACGCGTCGCGGACAATCAGCAGCGTCCACCAATCGCCGACCACGTCCAAGGTTCGCGCGACCGGGCATTTGGCGGTCTTCATGCATGTGCGTCGCATCGTTTCCCCTTCTTCTTGCGTTTCGTTCCGCCTTTACAGGCGGGTTGTCGAAGCATGGTTCGTAAGCTTCGGGCCCGCGATGCGACCCTTCTTGCAGTCAAGTATAACGCGACTGGTTGCATGATTAAACCGGCGTGTGTTAGATTTGCGGCTTGGTAGCATGATTAAACCGCCGTGGGTCGACCGGTAGTGCGTCCGTTGGTAGCGGAGTTCGCAAATTAGTGCATATGCACGCAATAGGAGTGCCGCAATGTGGATCGTCAGGGTAGCACTCAGAAGGCCCTACACTTTTATCGTCCTCGCGCTGCTGCTCGGCATCATCGGGCCGCTCGCGGTGCTGCGCACGCCAACGGATATCTTCCCCAATATCAACATTCCGGTCGTCAGCGTCATCTGGACCTATAGCGGCCTGCCGCCGAACGAGATGAGCGACCGCATCACCGGGAACTTCGAGCGTTTTACGCTTGCCACGGTCAACAATATCGAGCACATCGAGTCACAGTCGCTCTCGGGTGTTTCGGTTATCAAGTACTTCTTTCACCCGGGCACGAACGTTGACCTCTCGATGAGTCAGCTGACGGCGGGTGCGCAATCGTGGCTGAAGCAATTGCCGCCAGGCAGCACGCCGCCGCTCATCCTCGCCTATAACGCCTCCAGCGTCCCTATCATTCAGCTGGCGCTTTCCAGCAAGACCATTCCGGAGCAGGGTCTCTACGACCTCGCCAATAATTTCGTCAGAACACAGCTCGCCGGCGTTGCGGGCGCGTCGATTCCGTTTCCGTACGGGGGACGTACGCGCCAGGTGCAGGTCGATCTCGACCAGCGGCTGCTGCAGGCGCGCGGCGTTTCGGCCGACGACGTCGTCAACGCGATCAATGCGCAGAATCTGATCATCCCGGCCGGCACGCAGAAGGTAGGAGAGTTCGAGTACAACATTAAATTGAACGGCAGCCCGGTTGCCGTGCAGGACCTCAACGACCTGCCGATCAAGACAGTCAACGGCACGGTCGTCTACGTCCACGACGTGGCGCATGTGCGCGACGGCTCGGCGCCACAGACCAACATCGTGCGCGTCGACGGCCAACACGCGTCGCTGATGACCATCCAGAAGACCGGCACCGCGTCGACGCTCGATATCATCGGCCAGATCAAGGCGCTCCTGCCATCGGTGCGCGACGCCTCACCGCCCGCGCTCGACATCCAGCCAATCGGCGATCAATCGGTGTTCGTCAAAGGGGCCATCAGCGGCGTGGTGCGCGAAGGCCTCATCGCCGCCGCGTTGACCGCGCTCATGATCCTGCTCTTCCTCGGAAGCTGGCGCTCGACGCTCATCATCACCATTTCGATCCCGCTCTCGGTGCTCTGCTCGCTGATCGGGCTGTCGCTTCTGGGCGAGACGATCAACATCATGACGCTGGGAGGACTGGCGCTCGCCGTCGGGATTCTGGTCGACGATGCCACGGTTGCCATCGAAAGTATCAATTCCCATCTCGAACGGGGCGCCGAAGTCGAGGCGGCCATCCTCGCAGGCGCTCAGGAAATCGCCGTGCCGGCGTTGGTCGCTACGCTGTGCATATGTATAGTTTTCGTGCCGATGTTCTTCCTGTCGGGCGTCGCGCGCTATCTCTTCGTGCCGCTGGCGGAGGCGATCGTCTTCGCCATGCTCGCCTCGTATGTGCTGTCCCGCACGCTGATCCCCACCCTCGCCAAGTACTGGTTGCGGATGCACGAGGGACACAAGGGGCACGACGCGGAGCGCGGCTCGCGCAATCCGCTCGTCGGACTGCAGGGTGCCTTCCAGCGCGGCTTCGAGGCACTGCGTCTACGCTACCACCAGGTTCTGGCGCGAATGATTACACGGCGCCGCGTCTTCATCCCGGTGTTCCTTGGCTGCATGCTGGCGTCGCTTGCGCTCGTTCCGTGGCTCGGCAGCAACTTCTTTCCGTCGGTCGACAGCGGTCAGATCAAGCTACACCTGCGCGGCCATGCCGGCCTGCGGGTCGAGGAAACCGCGCGGCTCACCGACGAGGTCGAGGCGACTGTGCGGAAAACCATTCCGGGTTCCGAAATATCTAGCGTGGTCGACAATATCGGCCTACCAGTCAGCGGCATCAATCTCTCGTACAGCAACTCCGCCCCGACCACGGCCGCCGATGCCGACATTCTCATCACGCTGAAAGAAGACCATCGCCCGACCGCGGACTATGTGCGTCAGTTGCGGGCATCGTTGCCAGAGGCGTATCCCGGCGTGAGCTTCGCTTTCCTGCCCGCCGACATCGTCAGCCAGATCCTGAATTTCGGCGCCCCGGCGCCTATCGATATCCAGGTCAGCGGATTCAACGTCGCGGCCAACAACGCTTTCACGCAGCAACTACAGTCGCAGGTGCGGCACGTGTCGGGCATTGCCGATGTGCGCATCCAGCAGGACCTCGACTATCCTGAGTTCGACGTCAAGGTCGACCGCAGTCGCGCGCAGGATGTGGGCCTGTCCCAGCGCGAGGTGGCCAACGACCTGCTGTTCACGCTGACGGGCAGCTTCCAGACCAACCCGACGTTCTGGCTCGACACGAAAAACGGCGTCTCCTATCCGCTCGTCACTCAGACGCCGCAGCCGCAGCTCGATTCGCTGGACGCGCTTCGCAACGTGACGCTCACGGCCGCTGGCGGCCAGGCGCAAATCCTCGGGGCAGTCAGCACGATCACGCGCAGCGTGGGACCGGCTGTGGTCTCGCACTACAACGTGAAGCCGACCATCGACATCTACGCCGCCGTGCAGGACCGCGATCTCGGTGCCGTTGCAACCGACGTCTACAAGATCGTCAATGCGGCGAAAAAGAATCTGCCGCGCGGCTCGTCCATCGTGGTGCGCGGCCAGGTGCAGACGATGAAGGCGTCCTTCACCGGTCTCTACGGCGGTCTCGCTTTCGCGATCCTGCTCGTCTATCTACTGATCGTCATCAATTTCCAGTCGTGGACCGACGCTTTCATCATCATCACCGCGCTGCCCGCTGCGCTGGCCGGCATCGTCTGGATGCTGTTCCTGACCCGCACGCCGCTCTCCGTGCCGGCGCTCACCGGCGCAATCATGAGCGTCGGCGTCGCGACCGCGAACAGCATCCTGGTGGTGAGCTTCGCCCGCGATCGCCTGCTCGAGGTGAGCGGCGACGCGTCGAAGGCTGCGACGGACGCCGGCTTCGCCCGCTTTCGCCCCGTGCTGATGACGGCACTCGCGATGGTCATCGGCATGGTGCCGATGGCGCTGGGCCTCGGCGACGGCGGCGAACAGAACGCGCCGCTCGGCCGCGCCGTCATCGGCGGCCTTGCCTTCGCCACCGTCGCCACCCTGCTCTTCGTGCCCGCCGTGTTCAGCCTGACCCATGGCAGTGAGAAGAAGCCGCCGGTACCCGGCCCCACGCAACGACGAGAACTGGATACGGAGTTTGAACATGAGTGAAAATCGACTGCAGGGGCGCAAGCTGCTCCCGCTGTGCGGCGTGGTGCTGGTGATCGGCGCGGTCGCCTGGGGCATCTGGTCGCGTAACAGTGCCGAGGCGGCGCTCGTCAAGGTGACCGACGACGAGGCGTTGCCGACCGTCTCCGTGATCACGGCCGCCGCCGGCCCCGCGGACGAAGCACTCGTGCTACCCGGCACAGTGCAGGCCGAATACGAGACGCCGATCTACGCGCGCACCAGCGGCTATGTGAAGCACTGGTACACCGACATCGGCACGCGCGTGAAGGCCGGGACGCTCCTGGCCGAGATCGACTCGCCCGAAGTCGACCAGCAGCTCCGTCAGGCCAGGGCCGACCTGGCAACAGCAAACGCGAACAACCTCATTGCACAGCAAACGGCGAAACGCGTCCACGCGTTGCTGCCAACGCAATCGGTCTCGGCCGAGCAGGACGATCAGGCAACCAGCGATGCCGCCGCCAAGGCGGCGCTCGTGGCCGCCGCCGAGGCGAATGTCGAGCGTCTGACCCAACTGGTCGGGTTCGAGCGGGTCGTGGCGCCCTATGACGGGGTCGTCACGGCGCGCGAAACCGATGTCGGCAACCTGATCAATGCCGGCAGCGGCAGCGGACCGGAGCTGTTCCGCGTCGCCGATACCAGCAAGCTCAGGATCTATGTGCAGGTGCCGCAGAGCTACGCGGCGCTCGTGAAGCCCGGCGTCACGGCCGTGCTGCAGTTCCCGGAATATCCGGGACGGACCTTCCCGGCGAATTTCACGCACTCCGCGGACGCGATCAATCCGAGCGCGCGGACCCTGCTCGTCGAGCTCGAAGCCGACAACGCGAGCGGTGAGCTGTTTCCAGGCGGCTATACCGATGTTCACTTCAAGGTGCCGGTCGCGCAGCGCGGCGTGAACATTCCGGCCAACAC
The DNA here is from genome assembly GCF_050436665.1 of Paraburkholderia sp. EB58. Classification (NCBI taxonomy): domain Bacteria; kingdom Pseudomonadati; phylum Pseudomonadota; class Betaproteobacteria; order Burkholderiales; family Burkholderiaceae; genus Paraburkholderia; species Paraburkholderia sp. EB58. The sequence continues at coordinate 13,944 of NZ_JBNDMQ010000055.1, forward strand.
ACTGCTGTTTCGGGCCGAAGGGGTGCGCGTGGCGAGCCTCGCAAGTAACGGCCTCGTCACGCTGCATACGGTCACGCTGGGCCGCGACTTCGGTCCGACAGTCGAGGTCACGACCGGGCTGGCGCCGGGCGAGAAGATCATTCTCAACCCGCCTGCGTCGCTCGCTGACGGCGAGCGCGTGCGGGTGCAGAGCGATCGCAATCCGGCGCGAGGAGGCCGGTCATGAAGCGATTTCTGAAATGCGGCGTACCGCTCGTCGCATGCCTGCTCAGCGCCTGCGATTTCGCGCCGACCTACGTGCCGCCACCCGTTGCGACGCCGACCGACTTTAAGGAGTCCGCGGACTGGACGCCGGCGACGCCTAGGGATTCGGCGCCACGCGGGCCATGGTGGCAGATCTTCCAGGACCCCGCGCTCGACCGGCTGGAAGACCAGGTGACGGCTGCGAACCAGAACCTGAAGATTGCCGTCGCTCAGTACGACGAAGCACGCGCCGATGCCAGTACGGCGCAGGCCGACTATTACCCCACGCTCGACGCCGGCGGGTCCGCCTCGCGCCAGGGCTTGTCGCGCGAGGCGGCGAATCCGTTGCCGAACCGATCGTTCAAGAACTACAGCCTCGGACTCGACTTTGATTACGAAATCGACGTCTGGGGACGCGTGCGCAACCAGGCGAAGGCCGGCGCGGATCGGGAGCAGGCCAGCGCCGGCGATCTCGCAACGGTGGATCTGAGCCTCCACGCCGAGCTCGCCAGCGACTACTTCATCCTGCGCGGCGACGATGCCGAACAGGACGTGCTCGACCGGACAGTCGAGAACTATCGCAAGGCGCTGGAACTCACCCAGGCGAGGTTCAATATCGGGTACGCGGCCAAGCCGGACGTCTCCGCTGCCGAGGCGCAGTTCGAAAGCGCCACGACGCAGGCCACCGAAATCCGGCTGAAGCGCACGAACCTCGAACACGCCATTGCGATCCTCACCGGACAACCGCCGGCAGGCTTCGCGCTGCCTGCAAACAAGCTCGATGCAACGCCGCCCGACATCGCGCCGGTACTGCCCGCCGCCCTGCTCGAGCGGCGTCCCGACATCGCGGCGGCGGAACGCCGGGTCGCGGCCGCCAATGCGGACATTGGCGTTGCCAAGGCCGCCTATTACCCGGCCTTCAACCTGAACGCGCTGCTCGGTGTCGAGGCAGCCATGCCGAACCACCTCTTCACGGCACCTGCGGAGGCGTGGTCGCTGGGCCCTTCCGCCGTCGTGAATCTGTTCGACGGCGGCAAGCGACGTGCGCTCAATGAGCGCGCGCGCGCCTCCTATGACGAGGCGGCGGCGCAGTACCGCCAGACCGTGCTCGATGCGTACGGCGAGGTCGAGGACAGTCTCGCGTCGCTGCACCTCCTCGCTCGCGAAGCAGTTAGCCAGCAGGCAGCCGTGACCGCCGCCGCGGATTCGACGACCCAGGCGACGCATCTCTATTCCGGGGGGCTCGCCAACTACTACAACGTCATCGTGGCGCAGAACATCGAGCTCACCGCACGGCTGACGCAGGTCGACATCGCGACGCGCCGGCTGACCGCCGACGTCTCGCTCATCAAGGCGCTTGGCGGCGGCTGGCAGCGCAAGGACGGGCTGACGCCCGGCACCGCTGCCGGTTAGGTTTCCTAAGCGCTGAAACGATCCCTCTTTGCAGGCGGGAGCCGAGTATGGATACCATCCGAAACATGAAGGCCTTTGTGGCGGTGGCGGAAACGGGCAGCTTTACGAAAGCGGCGCATCAACTGTCAGCGACGCTGCCGATGATATCCCGCTGGATCGCCGAGCTTGAAAGCCATCTGCGCACGCGGGTCTTGAACCGCACGACGCGCCGTGTCGCACTGACCGAAGCCGGCCAGCGGTATTTAAAGCATTGCCGCGAGATTCTGACATTAGTCGCCGCAGCCGAGGCGGAGGCTTCGGACGCCCGTGCCGTTGCGGCCGGGACCCTCAGGATTCATGCGATGTCGAGCATCGGCCAGCACTACGTCATCCCTGCGATTGCCGCCTATCAGGCGCGCTATCCGGAAGTCACCGTCGACCTGACGTTATCGCAGAGCGTGCCGGACCTTCTGGAAGAAGGTTACGACGTGGCAATCCGGTTGTCGCGCGAAGCGCTGCCGGATTCGAACTTCGTTTCCCATCGTCTGGGGGCCATCCGCACGGTCCTGTGCGCCGCGCCGCACTATCTGGAGGTTCATGGCATGCCCCGCACCGTGAAAGATCTCGCGAGCCATGCGTGTCTACAATTGTCGCTGCCCATGTTTCCATCGGACCGATGGCTACTCATGGGCCCGGACGGAGAACGCGAATTCAAGCTTCCCGACAGCCGCTTCAAGGTGAACATGTCCGACGCGATGGCCGTGGCATTGCACGAAGGCATGGGCATCGGGACCCTTCCGACGCTTGCCATCCGTTCCGCTTTGCGAACAGGATCGCTGGTCAGGGTGCTGCCCGACTATCATCTGCACGAGCTCAGTGTCTACGCGGTTTACGCATCCCGGCAATATCTCGATGCGAAGATCAGGACGTGGGTCCAGTTCGCCCGGGAATGGATAACTGAGGCGATACGCGCCGACGACGTAGGCATTGCCGGTACGCCTGGGAAAGACGTTGAGCCGAGATTGCCGCGAAACATGGCAAGCGCGTGGAATGGCAACTCGGCGGACTTCGCGCGGCCCGTTTCGACCATGAGAGCGGAATTTGTCAAAAATTGACACGCACGGTCAAGCCTCGCGATAGAACAGTCTCCAGGCGATCGCGTGATTATGCGGGTGGTCTTCGGCACCTTCGCGCTCGACCATGGAATGAAAGTGCCGATGTGGCATCGCGTAGGCTGGATCAGCCGTGTGCCTCAAGCAACAGGTTGAGGAACGCTTCGGCACTGCGCGAGAGCGGCCGCGCCTCCTCGACAATCGCACAGAACGGCATCAGATAGTGCGGCGATTGGGGCAGCACAGCGAATTCGTAACGAGGCGACAACTGTGCCACATAGTGCTCGGGCAGCAGGCCGACACAGCGGCCCGTCGCAACCATCGTCGCGACAGCTTCGAGCCCGCTGACCTCCGGACCCTGCCGGAACCCATGCGTCGTAAGCGCGTCTTCCACGAAAGGGTGCGCGCGATAGACGAGCGGCAGCTCCCGTGTATCGGAATCCCCGGCAATCCCGCCGGCCACTCCCGGACGATAGAACACGCGATGCGTCTCTGTGAACAACGGATAGTGGCGAAAGGTCCTGAGGCGCCTATAGGCTCCACGAATCGCAATCTGCACCCGGCGCTCCACCAGAGCCGTGCCGAGATCGCCGGTGGTCATCACCTTCACCGTTGGCGTCACAAGCGGCGCGACCCGGCTCAGTTCCGCGAGTGCGTGGGCGACGTGGCAACCCTCGTTCGTCAACACGTGCTCGGAGACACCCAGCACCAGCGGGCCGGAAAGCACACCACGCACCGCATCGACTTCCGGCTTGATCCGCTCGAGCGCTTCGAGCGCCTGAAGTGACACGCGCAATGCCACCTCACCGCCCTCCGTAAGCTGAAAGCCTCCCGGTCCACGCTCACAGAGCTTGATTCCAAGACGCGCCTCGACCTCATTGATGTGCCGGCTGATCGACGCTTTCGACATGAACAGCGTGCGTTCCGCGGCCGCAAAACCACTCGCTTGCGCCGCAGCGCAGAACACCCGCAGCGAACGAAGGTCGCGCTCGTCCAGAGGCATCTTTTTCATCGAAGGAGCGCCGCCAAAAGGTCTTGAATTTCGGAACCATATCAGCACAAAAATAGTTATTCAAAACTTTATTGACCGCCTACATTGCATGTCAGCAAACGCTTAACCACTTGCCGGAAAACATCATGATCACGCTTAACCGACGCAAATTCATCACGCTGGCAGGCGGTGTTTCGCTTGCCTTGACAGTCCCTTCCTTCGCATTTGCCGAAGGCGGATCGCTTGCTGACATTCGTAAGCGCGGCAAGCTTACGGTCGGTACCGAAGCCGCTTACGAGCCTTTCGAATTCGTCGAAAACGGCAAGGTGGTGGGTTACGGCCACGACATTCTCGAATACATGGCAAGCAAACTTGGCGTTACGCTCAACCAGGTCAACCTGCCGTTCCAGGGATTGCTGCCTGGCCTGATGACGCACAAGTTCGATTTTGTCGCGACGAGCGTCGGCATCAATCCTGAACGGGCACGGCGCTTTGCGTTTTCGCAACCGGTCGGCGTTGTCGACACGCAATTGGTCGTGCGCGCAGACGACAACCGCATCGCCAAGCCCGACGACGTCGCTGGCCACGTCGTCGGGACACAAATGGGCTCGTCGTCGCAGCCAATCGCACAAGCTTTCGATACGCAATTGAAAGCGAAGGGTGCCGGCTATTCGGACATGAAACTCTTTCAGGCGTATCCCGACGTCATGGTCGCGTTGTCGAACAAAACGCTGGACGTGGGCATCATGCCGTCGAACATCGTCGCGGTGCTGATGAAGCGGGAACCGGGCCAATATCGCGTGGTCGGCAAGATCGGCGAGCCGAAATACCTCGCGTGGGTCGCGAATCCGCAAGACCTGGAGATCCGTGCGTTTATCAACACCTCGCTCGACGAACTGGCAAAGAGCGGCAAGCTGGCGGATCTGCAGAAGCAGTGGTTCGGCTACACGATGAACCTGCCTTCCAACGGCTATCTGCCAGAAGGCGCAGTCTGAAGCGGAACACAGCATGCCATCCTTCGTGAGCGCGCAGATCGCGACGCTCGGCCCATTTTTCCATGACGTGCTCGGCGGTGCCGCCATCACGATCGTCGCGAGTATCGTGGCGTTCGCTATCGGGATCGTGCTGGGTTCGATCCTGCTGTTGGCGCGCCTGCACGGCGGCCGCGTGCTGGCCTCGCTGGTGCTGGCCTACGTTAGCGTGATCCGCGGCACGCCCGCGCTCATCCAGATGCTGGTCGCTTACTATGTGTTGCCTTCGATACTGAACCTGCCGCTGTCCCCGCTACAAGCCGGCATTCTCGCGCTCGCGATGAATACCGCCGCTTACGTATCCGAGATCCTGCGGGGCTCGTTCAACTCGCTGGGACGCGGACAGTTACCAGCCGCGCTCACCCTCGGCATGCGTACGACGCAGGCCTGGCGCCACATCATTTTTCCGCAGTTGTTCTATCGCTCGATTCCGCCGTTGACCAACGAATTCACGATGCTGCTGAAGGCGTCGTCGCTCATGTCGGTCATCGCGGTCCATGACCTCGCGACCGTTGCACGCGACGCCACACTGCAGACCAATTTGCCCCTGCAGGTCTTTTCCGCGACCGCGGTCGTCTATTTTGCGATCCTGTTCGTCGCCTCGTCAGCGTCGCGTGGGCTCGAGCGCCGGGTGGCGAAGGTATTGCCGAATGTCCATTGATCTGTCCATCGTCGCCCAATCGATTGGTCCCTTGCTGCAGGGGCTGAAAGTAACCGTACAGGTTTGCGTGCTCGGCATCCCGCTCGGCATCCTGACGGGGACAGTCGCCGCGTATCTGTATGGGTCGGCGTGGCGAATCGCGCGTGTGGTTGCGCTCGCCTATGTCGAAGTCGTACGCAACGTGCCATACCTGATTCTCGTGTACCTGAGCTTCTTCGGCCTCCCGAAACTCGGTATCGATTTGCCTGCGTTCGCGATCGGCGTCGTAGCAACGGCGTTCTACACCGGGGGCTATTTCTGCGAGATCCTGCGCGGTGCATTCGGCAGTCTGCCACGTGGACAACTGCAAGCGGCCCGGTCACTCGGCTTATCGGAATGGCACGTGCAGCGGCAAGTCGTTCTACCGCAGATCTTCGGCTATCTCGCCCCCGCGACGACGAGCCTCACGATCATGATGTTCAAGGATTCGTCGATCTTCTCGGTGATGAGCCTTGCCGAACTCACGTACCAAAGCAACCTGCTGACTGCCGATACGTTCGCGTACGTCGAAGTTCTCGGCACCACCGCACTGTTCTACTGGTTGTGCAGCGTGCTGCTGGACGTGACTGGCCGATGGTCGGAGCGCTATGCGACCCGTTATCGGCGGGTATGAACCGGCGTACGGCATTCTTTCCACAACTCTTTGTAATCAGGAATCCAAATCATGACGAAACCGCTCACGGTGCCACCGAAGACCGGACATAAGACGCTGCTCTATGCCGAACTCGCGATGGACCTCGACAACCTCGAAGCCGATATCGCCGTGCTCGGCATGCCGTATGGCGCCGCCTATTCGGCCGCCGATTTCACCAATGATCAGACGAACGCACCAACGGCGATCCGTCAGGCGACCGACCGCGTCGTGCGTTCGCCCGGCCACTATGATTTCGACATCGACGGCCCTCTGCTGCAAGAGCGTGACGATATCCGCTTCGTCGATTGCGGCGATGTGATCGCTGATCTCGCGGCGCCAGGCAGCCACTATGAGCGTGTCGAGGCGGCCGTGCGCAAGATCCTCGCGGCAGGCGCGCTGCCCATTGTACTGGGCGGCGACCACGGCATTACGACGCCTGTGCTGCGTGCATTCGATTCGCTCGGTCCTATTACGATCGTCCACGTCGATGCCCACCTGGACTGGCGCGACGAAGTCAACGGCGTGCGCGAAGGCCTATCGAGTCCGATCCGCCGCGCCTCTGAAATGAAGCACGTGACAAAGATCGTCCAGATCGGCTTGCGCGCGCAAGGCAGCGCGCGGCCGGAAGAACTGCGCGCGGCGAAAGCGTACGGATCGGAGCTCATCACCGCGTACGAGCTTCACGATATCGGCATGGATGCGGTGTTGGAGCGGATTCCCGACGGCGGAAACTACTACCTGACGATCGACGCGGACGGGCTCGATCCCTCAGTGATGCCCGCCGTCGCCGGTCCCGCGCCGGGCGGCGTCACCTTCCTCCAGGCGCGCAAGCTGATTCACGGCCTCGTGCGCAAAGGGCGCGTGGTCGGCATGGATATCGTCGAAATCCAACCCGCCAAGGACGATCTCAACCAGATCTCGTGCGTAACCGCCGGGCGGCTGATCCTGAACCTGATCGGCAGCGCGATCCGCGCAGGCTATTTTGACCACCGGCGCTGACCATCGCGAAGGCTCACTCATGATCGAGATCAGGCGGGTCAGCAAGCACTACGGTGCGTTCAAGGTGCTCGACGGCTGCACGACCCAGGTGACGAAAGGCGAAGTCGTTGTCGTTTGCGGGCCGTCCGGTTCGGGCAAGAGCACATTGATCAAATGTGTGAACGGCCTGGAGCCATTCCAGGCGGGCGAGATCATCGTAGACGGTGTATCGGTCGGAGATCGGACGACGCGCTTATCGGCGCTTCGTGCGCGCGTCGGTATGGTGTTTCAGCACTTCGAACTCTTTCCACACATGAGCGTGCTTGGCAATCTGACGCTTGCGCAGATCAAGGTGCTCGGGAGGGACCGCGAGGAAGCGGTGGCAAAGGCGCTCGGTTTGCTCGAACGCGTCGGCCTGCGCGAGCATGCGGAGAAATATCCGGGCAAGTTGTCGGGTGGCCAGCAGCAGCGCGTTGCGATCGTGCGGGCACTTTCGATGGATCCCATCGCAATGTTGTTCGACGAGCCCACCTCGGCGCTCGACCCCGAAATGATCAACGAAGTTCTCGACGTGATGATCGATCTCGCCCGTGACGGCATGACCATGATGGTCGTCACGCACGAGATGGGCTTCGCGCGCAAGGTTGCGGACCGCATCGTTTTTATGGAGGGCGGCGCAATCGTCGAGGACTCTCCGGCTGCGGCGTTTTTCGAGGGTGCTCAGTCCGCACGGGCGCGCCAGTTTCTTTCCCGCATTCTGACCCATTGAACAATTAACCAGAGATAGACAGCACCATGGAACATACCCGTATTCGTCCGTTCAACACCAAGGATACCTATCCGGAACAGTCGCTCAACAATGATCTCGCGCAGGCCGTCGTAGCGGGCAACATGGTTTTTCTGCGCGGCCAGATTGGACAGAATCTGGATACGCATGAATCGGTCGGTATCGGCGATGCCGCTGCGCAGACGGAACAGGCAATGGCAAACGTCAAGATGCTGCTGGAAGAAGCCGGTAGCAAGCTCGAAGATATCTGCAAGGTGACAATCTATCTCACCGACGTGCGTTATCGCGAGGCCGTCTATCGTGTGGTCGGACGCTGGCTGAAAGGTGTGCACGCGGTTTCGACCGGCTTGACTGTGACGGCACTCGCACGTCCGGAATGGGTCGTCGAAATCGACGTGATCGCCGTGAAGTCATAACTTATCTTTATCTGCCATGAAAACCGTCGTCGACCTGCTCTCGAAGCTCGTCAGCTTCAAATCGATTAGCCGACAATCGAATCTCGACCTGATAGCGTTCGTGGAAGACTATCTCGCCAGCCACGGCGTGCGCTCACGCCGGGTCTACAGCGCCGATGGCCAGCGCTCCAATCTCTACGCGACGATCGGACCGGCGGAGCGAGGCGGCATCTGCCTGTCGGGACATTCGGATGTCGTTCCGGTCGAGGGACAGCCCTGGAGCTCCGACCCGTTCGTGCTGCTCGAACGGGACGACGGATATCTCTATGGTCGAGGCACGTCTGACATGAAGGGCTTCATCGCGTGCGTGCTTGCGACGGTGCCGTATTTCGTCGAGCACGTGACCGACACACCTATCCATATCGCGATCAGCTACGACGAGGAAATCGGCTGCGTCGGCGTGCGTGGCCTGCTCGATGAACTGGCGAAGGATGTCGCAAGACCAACAGGCTGCATTATCGGCGAGCCGACCGAAATGCGACTGGCATCGGCGCACAAAGGCAAAAGCGCGTATCGATGCTGCGTGAGGGGCCTGGCCGGCCACTCCGCGCAACCTCACCTTGCTGTCAATGCGGTCGAATATGCTGCCGACCTCGTGGCGTTCGTACGCAACCGCGGCCGCGCGCTGCAAACCGACGGCGCCCGCGATGCGCGCTACGACCCACCGTTCTCCACAGTGCAGACCGGCACGATCGGCGGCGGCGTCGCGGTCAACGTGGTGCCCGATCGCTGCGAGTTCGAGTTCGAGATCCGGGAATTGCCCGGCGCAGACGGCGAACGAATCGTCGGTGAGCTGACGCGTTTTGCGAGCGGTACGCTGCTGCCGGAGATGAAGCGCGTTGCTGCCGACGCGGCAATCGAGTTGCAGCCGCTCGTCGAGTACCCGGGCCTCAGCGACGATGCATCGTCGGCCGCACTCAAGGCGCTTTGCGGCCGTTTGCTTGACGATAGCAGTGTGACCACACTCTCGTTCGGTACAGAGGGTGGCCTGTTCCAGTCGATTGGCATCCCGGCTGTCGTATGCGGCCCCGGTTCTATAACGCGCGCCCACAAAGCGGACGAGTACATCACCGTGAGCGAGTTACATGCGTGCGTTTCGTTTCTCGAGCGTCTTGTCTAGATCCTACGGCCCGTCTCGGCCCAGTCGATGTCGACGCAAGCCTTGAATTGCAACCCGCCGCTTAGGGGCGGACCAGTTTCGCCAGGACGGACTTCAAGCGCAGCTGCAAGAAATCCGGATCCACCGAGATCAGATAATTCCCCGCTCCGAAAATTCGACGCACATACGAGTCGGCCTGCGTGTCCAAAGCCATGCAGAAGCAGCGGATTCCAGCTCGCCTCGCATGCTGGACGGCTACCCGGGCATCTTCGACCAGATAGGCGTCGCGTGTCACGTCGATGTCCGCCGGTGCGCCGTCCGTCACCATCAGAATGGCGCGGATGTCCTCCGGCTGGTCCTCGATCAGCGCGGTCGCATGGCGCACTGCCGCGCCAAAGCGGGTTGACCAGGCGGCCGTCGCGCTGGCGAGGCGTTCGCGTGCAACCTCGCAAAACGGCATGTCGAAATCCAGATAGCGTTCATAGTGCACGTGTTTGCGTGTGCTGGAGGCAAAACCGTGAATGGCAGCCCGGTGGCCGCCCTGCCGGGCCAGCGCGACTGCGTGCAGAGCAAGGGCTTTCTCGGTTTCCAGCACGCTGACCGAATGCGAACCTAACCGACTCGCACTCGATGCGGAAACGTCCAGCAGGAACAATGCCGACGCTTCACGCACGCGTCTTCCGGGATTCTCGAATACACGCTCATCGATATTGCCGCCTTGTCGCCGGCTTGAAATCGCATCGACCAATGCATCCAGATCGAAGCGTTCCCCCTGTGGCTGGCGCTTTAGCCGCACCGAGCGGTCGAGTTCGCCTCCGCCCGCGAGGCCGCGCAAGCGCGCCCTGCGCATTTGCGCAATCGTTGAGCCGGGCTCCCGCCCGGACTTTTCGTACAGCGTGCACCAGTTGTCTCGCAACGTTTCGATCCGCTCGTCCCATTCCGGGTAGTTCACGCTGCGCTGCGCCCCCCAGGTCAATGCTTCGGCGGGCGACGCGTCTGGCGGGTTCAACGCACCATCCCCGCTGGCCGCGTCGGCCGATATGTCTTCAGGCAGCAATTGCAGCGAGACGGGTTGCTCTAGCGCCGCATGATCGGATGCCGCCTGCTCACCGTAGTCCCACAAATAGCTATGGTCATCGCGGTACGCCGGAGCGGCGGCGTAGCCGGGCAAGTCGAACTGCACGCGCATCTGCCCGAGGTCGTTAGCCAGCACGGCGCCCATGCTGTTGAACGCAGCGGCATCTTCCAGGCAGGCGCGCTGCGCGTCGAACAGACGCCGGCCTTTATTCACCCAGAAGTTGTCGTCCCGGTAGTGCGGATCGATCAGCGCGCGACTCAGGCGCGCAAGCAATGCGGCGCAGCCGAGGCCGTCGGCCGGAGACGCGCCATGCAGGCTGCGCCAAAGGATTTCCACACCCGGATAGCGGCGCGCCAGCAGCGCTTCGGCCCGTGCATCCTCGAGCAAGGAAATCACCGTCAACGCGAGCGGCTTGCGCGCCGCGGCGGGTTGAGCCGCGGGTGAGAACAACAGATGGGCAACCGCGTGGGCGCTCGCCGCTCGCATCAGGCCGCTTCGATCCGGGCAGTCGAGGAAGGTGTACGAATCCGGCAACGCGAGCATTCCGCGCGTCAGCACCGGACGTGCCGGCGGCCCGTTCAGTAACCCTTGTCGACGGGTACCGATAGCGACTGTGAGACCGCTCAGGCCGAACAGGTAAGCTTCCAATGCCGCGGGCGCGGGCTGTTCAGGACGCCCTGCAGCTTCCCAGTTCAGAATCTGTACCGACAGGGCGTCGCTGCATGTGAAATAGCGCAACCGCGCGGCACGCTCGCCGGCATAGGCGCGCAGACCGGCAAGCGCCCATCCATAGAGGCCGGCAACCCCGGCCCTTGCCAGCAGGAATTCAATTTGGCCCAGCACGGGCGGCACGCAATCAGGCGCGGCCCGCTCGAGTTCGCCGAGCACTTCGATCAGCGCTACCTGCGAAGCCTCGTCCAGCATGCGACCTAGCGCCTGCCGATAGGGTGCAAGACGCGCCGCATCGAATGCGGCAGACCGATCCGGAACAGCGGGCGCGGAGCTTACGCCGTCCCAACGCGCTGGCGCGTCGGCGGCTTGACTGGCGAGGGTTGACGGCATTGTCTAGCCGAAGTGTGCCTCGACAAATCCGTCGAGCGCTTCGAGCATATCGGGGTCGTCCGTCAGCGGAAGACTGAGCGCCACCCGGCAAGCCAACCGCACTGGCTGGCCGTCGCCGATCAGACGCGCGGCATGGATCAACATGCGGGTCGAAATACCTTCGTCCAGCCCTCTGCCTCGCAATGCCCGCGAGCAGGCCGCTATGCCGACCAGTTGCTCGCATAAAGCGAGCGGTGCGCCGCTTTCATGGGCCACGATCGTCGCTTCGTGTTCGGCCCGCGGATAATCGAAGTCGAGCGAACAAAACCGCTGCCTCGTCGATTGCTTGAGGTCCTTTGAAATGCTTTGATAGTCGGGATTGTATGAGACCACCAACTGGAAATCCGGATGCGCGTGGACGGCTTCGCCCTTCTTGTCGAGCGGCAGCAGGCGCCGCGTGTCGGTGAGAGGATGGATCACGACCATTGAATCCTGGCGCATCTCCACAACTTCATCGAGGTAGCAGATCGCGCCGTGGCGCACGGCCAGTGTTAGCGGACCGTCTTGCCAGAAGGTGCCCTCGGGGCCGAGCAGGTAGCGGCCGACCAGGTCGGCCGCGGTCATGTCCTCGTTACAGGCGAGCGTGATCAAAGGACGCTTCAGGCGCCATGCCATGTGCTCGACGAAACGTGTCTTGCCGCAGCCGGTCGGGCCTTTGAGCATCAGCGGCAAGCGCAGGCGGTAGGCCGATTCGTATACGGCGATTTCGCTATCGACCGGTTGATAGTACGGCTCTTCAGTCAGCAGATAAGGCGTTATGGACATGGTGAGTCGTATTGCGTCGTGAAAGCACGCCAAAGAACAATCTTGCAGACACATGGCATACGACGACGCCATGTGCCCGGGCTTTAGCGGTGGCTGGGTTCCTGATTGGGAATGCCCTCGATCGGACACTCCGGTGTGCCCACCGTGCTGCGCGTAAACGATTCGACCGTTTTGCGGGTTCCTTCCGGGTCGTTGATCCATCGGGAATAGAAGTTATACGGACAGGCGGCGACGCCTTTGACGTCGTCGCCCGAATTGATGGTTCCCGTATAGCCGCGGTGCAGCAGCTTGAACAAGTGGTTTTGCGACTGCATGTTCTTGCGCGCGTCGCGAATCAGACTGATCGACAGTTCCGCGTATTGAATGCCCATCTCCTCCTCGCCGCACTCGCCAAGCGTCCGGCCGTCGAAGCCGACGATTGCCGAATGGCCGAAATAGGAATAAACGCCGTCGAAGCCGGTAGCATTGGCCACCGCGACATACACGTTGTTCATCCACGCCATGGTCTTGGCCACCATCACCTGCTGCTCTTTGGCTGGGTACATATAGCCCTGACAGCGCACAATCAATTCCGCGCCCTGCATCGCACAGTCACGCCAGATCTCCGGGAAATTGCCGTCGTCGCAGATGATCAGGCTGATCTTCATGCCCTTGGGACCATCCGAAACATAGGTGCAATCGCCCGGATACCAGCCTTCGATGGGCACCCACGGCATGATCTTGCGATATTTCTGCACGATCTCGCCGTGGTTGTTCATCAGGATCAGCGTGTTATAGGGCGCCTTGTTCGGGTGTTCTTCGTGGCGCTCGCCCGTCAGCGAAAAAATGCCCCATACGTTGGCTTTGCGACAGGCGGCGGCGAAGATTTCAGTCTCTTCGCCGGGAATGGTCGACGCCGTTTCGTACATCTCCTTGGCGTCGTACATGATGCCGTGGGTCGAATATTCAGGAAACACCACGAGATCCATGCCCGGTAGACCGCGCTTCATGCCGACCAGCATCTCGCCGATCTTGCGCGCATTGTCGAGAACCTCTGCCTTCGTGTGCAGGCTGGGCATCTTGTAGTTGACCACCGCTACGCCCAAACAATCGTTGCTGCTCGATATATCGCCGTGTCGCATACCTCATCTCCCGGGCAAGCTCGCCCATCACTTCTGTCCATGTACCGATCGATCACGTGCCGCCCATGGCCGGCACCCTGGAAACACAAGGCCCACAGCAGATGAACTGCATGTGGGCTTCGCACTGAAACGTGCCGTTACGCCCTTAGCCGCACAGGCTGCAATTGCCGCCTTTGCAGACATGCAGGACGCTCGAGCGTCCCGCCCCGGCGCGCGTCCCGGGCCCTGTCACGCCCGCTCCGGTCAACTGTTCGGCCTGGCTGCGCGGCCTCCATTGTTCGGTGACGCTGACCTGCACGTTGCGGGCGGTAATCATGGTTTCCGGCTCGACGCTTTGCTCGCAATAGGGACACTCGACGGGATCGTCGCGCCTGGATACGGCGAGCAGTTTTTCGAAGATGCCCTCACATGAGGGACAACGCATATCGTAAAGAGGCATGGCAAGCATCCCGATTCGATCGTCAAAAAGGCCGGCGCGCAATGCGCCGGGTGTCGCGGCGGGACGACTATGCCCGCCGCTTCGGGTCCGTCGAGCTCCCCGTTACTTCCCGTGGCCCCAGAAGGCGCGATCGTTGAGCATTCCGGTCGGGGCGATATTCTTCTCGAAGATGGCGAGCGGCAACGAGACGGTGGCCGAGCAATTCGGAATATCGACAATGCCGCCGATGCGCCCTTCGACCGGCGCCGCGGTGAGCAGCATGTATGCCTGCGGTCCGGTAAATCCATGGTGCGTCAGATAGTCGATTGCCTTCAGGCAAGCCTGGCGGTAAGCAACCGTCGCATCCATGTAGTAGTTCTTGCCGTTCTCGACGCTGATGCCTTCAAAGGTCAGCCATTGGTCGTAGTGCGGCCTGACCGGGCTAGGCATGAAGACCGGCGCGCTCAGGTTGTACTTGGCCATGCCGCCTTTGATCAGGTCAAAGCCGACGTGGGTGGCGCCGTCCATTTCAATCGCGCCGCAAAAGCTGATCTCGCCGTCGCCTTGAGAAAAATGCAGATCGCCCATCGAGAACCCCGCGCCTTTGACGTAGACCGGGAAGAAAATCCTGGTGCCGCTGGAAAGGTCCTTGATGTCGGTGTTACCGCCATGTTCACGCGGCGGAACCGTGCGCGCCGCCTCTTTCGCCATCCGGTCGAACGCAGCTCCGCTCACGCCGCGCAGAACGGCGGTAGACGGCTCGGGCGGTTTGGCAAGACCTAGCGCCGCCAGCGGCGCCTCGCGCCGATTCCATTCGCCCAGCAATTCGGCGGACGGCAGACAGCCCATCAGGCCAGGATGCGTCAACCCGGCGATGCGCACGCCCGGAATATGGCGCGAGGTCGCGTACAAACCCTTGAGGTCCCAAATCGCCTTGGCGGGATCGGGGAAATAGTCGCCGAGAAAGCCGCCACCGTTGCTCTTCGCGAATACACCGGAAAATCCTACGGGCGTGATCGGTTTGATATCGAGCAGATCGACAACCAGCAAGTCGCCGGGCTCCGCCCCTTCGATATGGAACGGACCGGTCAGCGGGTGCGCACGGGTAAGGTCGATGTCGCGCACGTCGTCGGTGCCGTCATCGTCCTTGATTTGCGCATCGAGAAAATCGAGCGATTCGATGATGATTTCTTCGCCGGGCTTGACCGTCGACAGAAACGGAATATCCGGGTGCCAGCGGTTATGGCCGAGTTCGGCTTGCTCGGCAAGCGGCACGCCAGGTTTGATGGTGAAATGTTGCATCTATTCTCTCCGTGGTATCACGTTGCAATTGCCCTGCGGCCTACTGTCCCGACTCAAGCGGCCGGATAAACACATGCGGTGCAGCCGGCCTGATAGCCGCCGTTGACGGTGTCATCCTTGATCTGCGTGCAGACCTTGGCAGTCCATTCGGATTTTTCCAGCACGGTGCCGTCAGGCAACGTGCCGCCGCGTGCGTCGACGCGCAGCAGGCAAACGGGGCAGGTCTGCGCCGACGCAGCGGTACGGCCTTTATGCCGGTCGGTAAAGCCGGCATGGCCGAAGCGGTTGTAGTACATGTAGCCAATCATCTTGCTCACTCCTCTCCAGTAAGCAGCGCGCGCTAAATGCCCGCGTCGCATTGCATAATTTCGGACTTCAAACTGACAGGTAACTGCTGATCTTCGCGATATCGACTTCGTCGCGACGGTTCTCATGAACGAAGCGACCCTTCTCGATCACCAGCAGACGGTCCGCAATGTCCATCGTGAAACTGAGCACCTGCTCGGAAACGATGATGGTGAGTTGCTTGAGCGTGCGGATCTCTTTGAGGGAGCGGGCAATGTCCTTGATGATGGACGGCTGGATTCCTTCCGTAGGCTCATCGAGCAACAGTACCTTCGGATTGGTGACAAGCGCGCGTGCAATGGCGAGTTGCTGCTGCTGTCCGCCCGACAGATTGCCGCCGCGGCGATCGCGCATGTCGTAGAGAACCGGGAACAGATCGAATACCTCCGCTGGCACCTTGCCGCGCGCCGAGTTCGGCAGACCCGCCTTGATGTTTTCGAGCACGGTGAGGGTCGAAAAAATCATTCTGCCTTGCGGCACATAGGCGATCCCATGCGCGACTCGCTCGAACGGTTGCAGTTTTGCGACGTCGACGCCGGCCACTTCGACCTTTCCCGCACGGCACGGCAGGATCCCCATCAACGATTTGAAAAAGGTGGTCTTACCCATGCCGTTGCGCCCCATCACTGCGACGATTTCGCCGGCGGCGGCGCTCAAGTCGAGCTGATGGATCACTTCGCTCTGACCGTAGCCCGAGACCAGTCCGCTAACGTTGAACATAAGCTGTTCCTTTTGATATGCAAAGTTGCCGTTCTGGCGCTGCAGGATCGAGCTTCAATGCCCGAGATACACTTCGATGACTTTCGGGTTGGACTGCACCGCTTCCATGCTGCCTTCGGCCAGCACCTTTCCCTGATGCAATACAGTGACGCGGTGCGCGATGTTCTTGACGAACTCCATGTCGTGCTCGATCACCACGACCGAACGATTTTTTGCCACTCGCGCCAGCAGTTCGGCGGTCTTTTCACGCTCAGACACGCTCATGCCCGCAACCGGTTCGTCCAGGAGCATCAGTTCGGGGTCCTGCATCAGCAACATGCCGATTTCGAGCCACTGCTTCTGGCCGTGGCTAAGCAACTCGGCGGTGTGATCCAGCATCTCGGTGAGGAATACTTCCTCCGCAATCTGGCGCACGCGTTCGTCGACATCAGCCGTGCGGCGGAAAGCGATGGCACCGAACACGCTGCGTCCTCGGGGAAAGGACACTTCGAGGTTTTCGTACGTGGTAAGGTTTTCGTAGATCGAAGGAGTCTGGAACTTGCGGCCTATTCCGACGCGCACAATCATGTGCTCGCTCATCTTCGTCAACTCCAGCCCTTTGAATTTGATGCTGCCGCCGGTGGCGCGCGTCTTCCCGCTGATCAGGTCGAGCACGGTGGTCTTGCCCGCGCCGTTCGGACCGATCACGACCCGCACTTCATTGCGGTCCACATAGAGGTTCAGGCCGTCCACCGCCTTGAAGCCATCGAATGAAACCGTCAGGTCCTCGACCGATAAAACGAAATCTTTTTGAGCCATGATGTTCCCTGTCTTTGCGGTAAATTGGCGTCAGGCCTTAGGTTCGGAAGCCGAAGTCGCGACCAGCCCGCGACGTCGCAGATAGCCGCCAACCGGCAAGCGCGCCAGCAGCTTCTTGCCGTGACTTTCATAAAGACCCGCCAATCCATTCGGGAAGAACATCACCACGCCAATGAAGAGCGCGCCCATCAGGAACAGCCAGAGCTGCGGGAACGATTCCGAAAAATACGACTCGCCGAAGTTCACCAGCAAGGCGCCGTACACGGCCCCGAACAGGGATGTACGGCCGCCTACTGCACAGAGGATCACCATTTCGATGGACGGGACAATGCCCACGAAGGACGGCGACATGAAGCCCACCTGCAGCGTGAACATCGCGCCGCCGATAGCCGAGAACACGGCCGCGACGCAGAACACAAATATCTTCAGGGCGGCCACGTCATAGCCCGAGAAACGTACGCGTTCCTCCTTGTCGCGCATCGCCACCAGCAGCTTGCCGAGCTTGCTCGAAAGCAGAAACTTGCCAAACGCGATGCACAGGAACAGCAGGCCCGCGTTGACGAAGTAAAGGATGTAGTGGGCCGAAGTGGTGCGGATATCCCAGCCGAGCATCGTACGTAGATCGGTAATGCCATTTACGCCACCAGTAAGCCCCTGCTGCCCGATGATCAGGATCGACAGAATGGCAGCAATCGCCTGGGTCACAATGGCGAAATACACGTCGCCGACGCGCCGCTTGAACATGGCAAGACCGATGACGAATGCGAGCAGAGCCGGCACCACCAGCACCGCCGCCACAGCGAACCACATGTGCCTGAAGGGCTCCCACATCAGCGGCAGGTGAGTGATCTGGTTCCAGTCCATGAAGTCTGGAATACCCGGGGTCGACTGGATCTTGGTACTGATCGGGTCCGAGGCTTCCAGCTTGAGGAACATCGCCATGCAATATCCGCCCAGACCGAAAAACACGCCCTGCCCCAGACTAAGGATGCCGCCATATCCCCAGCACAGCGTAAGCCCGATCGCCACGAACCCGTAGGTCAGGTATTTGCCCACCAGGTTCAGCCGGAAGATGTCCAGCGTCAGCGGCAACAGCACCAGTATTAGAAGTCCCAAGCAGATGAACCCCATCACACCGGAGCGTCCGCCCAGCCACTTTAGAGATCCCGAATTCATTGCGTTCTCCTGCGATCAAACAATTAGCGCCGCACTTTGGTTGCGAAGAGGCCCTGCGGGCGTAGCATCAGAATGACGATCACGGCTGACAGGGTCAGCACTTTGGCCATCGAGCCGGACAGAAAGAACTCCGTTGTCGACTGGGTCTGAGCGATCGAGAACGCGGATGCAATCGTGCCGAACAGGCTTTGCGCGCCGCCGAATACCACGGTCAGGAAGGTGTCGACGATATAGAGCGAGCCGCTTGTCGGGCCGGTCGAGCCGATGGTCGTAAACGCCGCGCCCGCTATGCCGGCAATCCCGCATCCAAGCGCAAAGGTCAGGCGGTCGACTTTGCCGGTGTTGATCCCGACCGCGCCCGCCATGACCCGGTTCTGGGTCGTGGCCCGCACTTTCACGCCCCACTGCGATTTGTACAAAAACAGCAGCAGGACCGCCGTGAGCACAATGGTGACGACCATCACCATCAGGCCGTTGATCGGAATATCGAGGCCCTGATAGGGCGTGAGCGAGCCCATCAGCCACTGCGGAAGATCCGGACTGACTTCTTCGGAGCCGAACACCGAGCGGAAGGTTTGCTGCATTGCAAGCGACAAACCCCACGTCGCCAGCAGCGTGTCAAGAGGACGCCGGTAGAGGTGGCGAATGAGCAGCCATTCCACCAGGTAGCCGAACGCAAAAGCAACCGCAAACGCCACCAGAATAGCGACGAAGAAATAGACAGGTTGCAGTGCCGGTGCATATTTGTGCGTCAACACCGACAACACATAAGTGGTGTAGGCGCCGATCGTCAGAAACTCGCCGTGCGCCATATTGATCACGCCCATCTGGCCAAAAATGATAGCCAGACCAAGCGCCATCAGCAGCAAGACGCTGAATACCGAGAGGCCGTTGAAGCCCTGCATCGCGACGATCGCGCCGAACTGCGAGAACCAAGCCATGGTTAATCCCCTGCGCGGCCCGCATTCGAGCAGGCTGCCTTGAACATCGAAAAGTGCGGTAGCTACTTGCGATTTCCCACAGGCGGCCGTGATAGCGGCCGCCTGTGCGACTCTCGCGGTTTTTACTGATAGCCCTTCGGAAACGGATTCGGCTCAATCAGGTCCGATTTGTAGACCACCTTGAATTGACCATCGCGCTGACCCTGACCGATCAACGTGTTGCTCCAGAGGTGGTGATTCTGGTGAACCTTGACGTAGCCTTCCGGCGCGTCCTTGAACTCCAGGCCTGGCGAAGCCGCCACCACCTTATCGACATCGAAGCTGCCGGCTTTCTCGCAGGCCATCTTCCACAACCACGGGCCGAGGTACGCGGCCTGGGTCACGTCGCCGATCACCGCGTCATTGCCGTATTTGGCCTTGAATGCCGCAACGAATTTCTTGTTGGCGGGGTTGTCCAGGCTTTGGAAATACTTCATGCACGAGTAGAAGCCCTGGAAATTCTCGCCGCCGATCCCCAACAACTCATCCTCGGTCACCGAGATCGTCAGCAACAGCTGCTTGTCGCCTGTCACGCCGGCGGCCTTCAGCTGTTTGTAGAACGCCACGTTGCTGCCGCCCACCACGTCCGCGAAAATCACATCCGGCTTCTTGAACTTCATCTTGTTGATGAGCGAACCGAACTCGGTGTTGCCAAGCGGGTAGTACTCTTCGCCAACCACTTCGCCGTGAAGCACGTTTTCAATGTGCTTGCGGGCGATCTTGTTGGAGGTGCGCGGCCAGATGTAGTCGGAGCCGACCAGATAAAAGGTCTTCGCCTTCTTCTCCTTGGCGAACCAGCTCAGGCTGGCCAGCACTTGCTGGGTTGCTTCCTGGCCGGTATAGAAAACATTCTTCGACTGTTCCAGGCCTTCATAGAAGGTCGGGTAGTAGAGCAGGCCATTGTCTTTTTCGAACACCGGCAACACGGCTTTGCGCGACGCGGATGTCCAGCAGCCGAACACCGTGGCGACCTTGTCGCTCTCGAGCAGCTTGGTCGCCTTCTCCGCAAACGTCGGCCAGTCGCTGGCGCCGTCTTCCTGGATCACCTTGATCTGGCGTCCGAGGATCCCGCCCATCGCGTTGATCTGTTCGATCGCGAGACGTTCGGCACGAATCGACCCGGTCTCGCTGATCGCCATCGTGCCGGTTGATGAGTGCAACTGACCAACCGTCACTGTCGTATCCGTGACCGCCCTGCCCGTCGTGTTGACTTGCGAAGTCGGCGGAGCGGCGGCGAATGACGGCTTGGCCATCATCGCAAACGGCAGCGAAGCGAGTCCAAGTGCAATTTTGCGGCGAGCCGGAGAGGCAGGTTCGGCAGCGTGGGCGGATGACTCGTTAGCGTGGTCGCCGCCGTTGTCGTCGAAGCGTTGTGTCATGTTCAAAGTCCCTTTCTGCGTAGTTTTCAGGTCTGGCCGACGAGCCAGGTGTGACGCGAAGCGCACGCGCCAGCCTGCACGGCGTCGACACATTGGCTTGTTTGTCGTTGAACGGCGGGTGCAGAATAGGTATCCGAATTCCGCGTCGATATACGTCATTTGACTTACCAACGCGCGGCGCTAACGCACGAGCGCCGCGATGCGCTGGCACGAGCGGGTTTGCGGCAACTGCAATCGCGTCGCTGCGTGGAGAGTGCGCGGTCCTACGTCAAATGACGTATCGGCCGGCCTGGGAGGCGGCGCTATGCTCGACGCGCATAAGCGGAAGTTGTCACGCGAGTCGGCACGGGGAAAAGCCGCCGTTAGCAAAGAACAGCGGCGTTGGCATATCGGCGAACAAAACGCCATCGCACTGTCCCGGTGCGGCAATGTCACATTAGGGGCGCGCCGTGCGTCACCCTGCACCTGCGCAGCGCATATCCAGCGCCGCGGGCTTCTGCACGCTCTTGCCGGCTT
Source organism: Paraburkholderia sp. EB58 (assembly GCF_050436665.1). Lineage (NCBI taxonomy): Bacteria > Pseudomonadati > Pseudomonadota > Betaproteobacteria > Burkholderiales > Burkholderiaceae > Paraburkholderia > Paraburkholderia sp. EB58. The sequence continues at coordinate 35,065 of NZ_JBNDMQ010000055.1, forward strand.
CATGCGGACCGTAAGCACGTGGCATGCTGCTTGCATCTGTTGGGCGCTTCGTTCCGTCCACAGCCCGATCCCGAATAATTTTGGTGAACCACTCCCCCGAATCAGCGCAGCCACACCCGATACCCGTCCAGCGCATCATCAAGGTACGGCGTGACTACAACACCTGGGTCGCCGACGAAACCATCGAAGACTATGCGCTGCGTTTCACACCACGCACATTTCGCAAGTGGTCCGAGTTCCGGGTGGCCAATACTGCGTTCGGCGCGATTTCATTCCTCGCCCTGGAAGCAATTGGCGGATCGATTACCGTCAGTTACGGCTTCACCAATGCGCTCTGGGCGATCCTGTTTGTCGGCGTGATCATTTTTCTGGCGAGCCTTCCGATCAGCTACTACGCGGCGAAATTCGGCGTCGATATGGATCTGCTGACCAGGGGCGCCGGGTTCGGTTATATCGGCTCCACGATCACATCGCTGATCTATGCGTCCTTTACTTTCATTTTCTTCGCGCTGGAAGCCGCCATCATGGCGCTCGCGCTGCAGTTGTACTTCAAGATCCCCGTCTCTCTAAGCTATTTGATCTGCGCGGTGATCGTCATCCCGCTCGTCACGCACGGCATTACATTGATCAGCCGCTTGCAGGCATTCACCCAGCCGCTCTGGCTCGTGTTGCTGCTGCTACCCTATGCGGCCGTGATCTGGAAAGACCCGGGCCTGCTGCGTGAATTGCCGAGCTTTCTCGGCAACGCCGGCAGCGACGGCCACTTCGATCTGCTGATGTTCGGCGCCGCCACCACCGTGCTCATTTCCATGATTGCGCAAGTCGGAGAACAGGTCGACTTCCTTCGCTTTCTGCCCGAGCGGACCGCGCTCAACAAGCGCCGCTGGACGTTGTGCATGCTAAGTGCCGGCCCGGGCTGGATCATTCTTGGTGTGGCCAAGCTGCTAGGCGGCTCTTTCCTCGCCTTCCTCGCAATACAGCATGAGGTGCTGCCCGACCGCGCGGTCGAACCGACCCAGATGTACCTCGTCGCGTACAAATATGTGTTCGGTTCGCCTGAAATGGCGCTACTGGTCACTACCTTCTTCATTATCCTGTCGCAACTCAAGATCAATGTGACCAACGCCTATGCGGGATCGCTTGCGTGGTCTAACTTCTTCGCGCGGCTGACCCATAGTCATCCGGGCCGCGTGGTGTGGCTCGTGTTCAATGTGCTGATTGCGTTCATGCTGATGGAGCTTGGGGTTTTCCGCGCGCTGGAACAGGTCCTCGGGCTTTATTCGAATATCGCGATCAGTTGGGTCGGCGCAGTCGTGGCCGATCTGGTGATCAACAAGCCGCTTGGCCTGAGCCCCGAGGGCATCGAATTCAGGCGCGCTCATTTGTACGCGATCAATCCGGTAGGGGTCGGCGCGACGCTGATCGCTTCGTCAGTGTCGGTGCTGGCGTTTACTCACGTGCTGGGCGAGACGGCCCATGCATTCTCGGCGCTCATTGCGCTCGCAACCGCTCTGATTGCTGCGCCTGCGATCGCCTGGGCGACCGGCGGCAAATACTACATCGCGCGTCAGCCGGCCGCGTTTGTCGGGGTTCCGCTGGGAAAAGGCTATCAGTCGATTCGTTGCTGCATTTGCGACAAGGAGTATGAAACCGAGGACATGGCGCATTGCCCGGCGTATGAAGGACCGATCTGCTCTCTTTGCTGCACACTGGATGCGCGCTGTCATGACATGTGTAAGCCGGGCGCACGCCTATCCGAGCAAACCAATGCGGTGATACGCTGGCTTTTGCCCAAGGCGCTGTCGACCCGTTTCAATACGCGCATTGGCCAGTACCTGCTGCTGTTCGTGCTGGTGACCATGATTCTGGCCGCCATTCTCAGTTTGATCTATACGCAGGAGTCGGTGCTAGTCAACGAACTCTCACCGGCCGTCGACGTGCTGCTACGTGCGGCATTCCTGAAACTGTTTGCGGTGCTGGCGCTCGCCGGCGGGATTGGTTGCTGGTGGAGTGTGCTGACGGCCGAAAGCCGGCGCGTTGCGCAAGAGGAATCGAACCGGCAGACCCATTTGCTGCTCGAGGAAATCGACGCCCACCAACGCACCGATGCTCAGTTGCAACGTGCAAAGCAGGCAGCCGAAAAAGCCAATTTGGCGAAGAGCCGCTATGTCACCGGCATCAGCCACGAATTGCGTACACCGCTCAACAGCATTCTCGGCTATGCGCAGATGCTCGAACAGGATACGTCCATTCCTCCGCACCGCCATCTCGCACTGGCGGTGATTCGCCGCAGCGGGGAGCATCTCGTTTCGTTGATCGACGGCCTGCTCGATATCGCCAAGATCGAGACCGGCAAGATGACGCTCGAATTCGAGGAAGTGCGCTTTCCCGAATTCGTCGCGCAGTTAGCCGATATGGTGAGCTTGCAGGCGCGCGCCAAGGGCATCACCTTCCATTACGAGGCGCCGCCCAATTTGCCCTGCGCCGTGCGTGCCGATAAGAAGTGCGTGGGCCAGGTCCTCATCAATATCCTGGGCAACGCGGTGAAGTTCACCGATCGCGGCGATGTCACGCTGCGTTTGCAATACCGCCGGGAGATGGCCGTCTTCGAAATCATCGATTCCGGCGTGGGCATTGATGCGGATGACCTGACTCGCATCTTCCTGCCGTTCGAGCGCGGCGCCAATGTCCCTGGCGGCTCGGAAAGCGGCACGGGACTAGGCCTGACCATCGCCAAAATGCTCACGGACGTGATGGGAGGCACCCTGACCGTAACGAGCGAGACCGGCCGCGGCAGCACATTTCGCGTCCAGCTGTTCTTGCCGGAAGTGCGCGACCCGAAGCCGGTTCAAGCTGTTCCCAAACTGCCGATCGGCGGCTATGCCGGTCCGACTCGCCGTGTGCTGGTGGTAGATAACGAGCGGGTTGACCGCGAGTTGCACGTCAAGCTGCTTGAGCCGCTGGGCTTCGAGGTTCAGGAAGTCGCTTCCGGAATCGAGGCGCTGCGCGCCGTCGCTTCGTTCGCACCCGATCTGATCCTGCTCGATATCGGCATGCCGCACCTGGACGGTTGGGAAACCGCGCGCTTGCTTCGCGCGAATCTGTTGAGCAATGCACCGATTATCGTGGTCTCAGCCAATGCATTCGACAAGGGCCGGAAAAACGCAGCGGGCATTCGCAACGAGGATTTCCTCGTCAAGCCTGTCAATGTTGTCGAACTGCTGGAGTTGATCCGCGAGCGCCTGAGTCTGCAGTGGGTGCCGGCAACACCAGCTGTTGCGGCGCAGATAGCGCCAGCCGACCCGCCCCCCCACGCGGCACGCGCCATTCCGCCAAACGAAGTCGCGTTACCTGAACCGGAACTGTTGCGCAGCCTGCACGAGGTCGGCAGCCTCGGATACGTGCGCGGTATCCTCGACAAGCTTAGCGAGATCGAGCAGCTGGAGCCGTCCTATGGCGTTTTCACGGGAATCTTGCGCACACACGTCGAGCGCTTCGACCTTCCTGAATATTTGCGATACCTTGACCGAACCATGCAGGCGAACCCCGATGCAACGTCCTGATCCGCTTCGCGATGTCGTCCTGATTGTTGACGACGCCCCCGAAAACCTCTCTATCCTGCATACCCTGCTAGACAAATCGGGCTACACGGTGCTGGTCGCAACCGATGGCGCAGGGGCATTGGACCGCGCCCGCCGCTTGCCGCCGGATCTGATCCTGCTCGATGCGGTGATGCCCGGCATAGATGGTTTTGAGACCTGCCGACAGCTCAAGGAAGACCTCCAGACCCGTACGATTCCGGTGGTGTTCATGACCGGCCTGACGGAGACCGAGCATATTCTGCAGGGCTTCCAGGCTGGCGGGGTCGACTACATCACCAAGCCGATTCGTCCGGCCGAGGTAATGGTGCGCATCGCTTCGCACCTGCGCAATTCGCGCCTGGTCGTGCAGACCCGCGCGGCCATGGATGCTGCTGGCCAGGCTGTGGTCGCCGTGGACCCTGGCGGCGAAGTGCTGTGGATGACGCCGCTTGCCCTGTCGTGGCTGCGCAGCTCGCTCGATGCCCACGGTCGCCTGCCGGCCGCGTTGTGCAGTTGGCTTCGTGACGCGCTCGAGGCTCCCGAGGCCAGGCCGTTCGAGTTGCTGGCCGCGAGCGAACAACTGATCGTCAGCCGGCTGCGTCGCGGCGCGCAGGGCGAGGAACTGCTGCTGATCCAGTGCAAGGCCGGTTCGCCTGGACCCGCCGCGTTGATGCAGGCGTTCCGGCTAACCCCTCGTGAAGCCGATGTGCTGTATTGGGTCGCGCTGGGCAAGACCAATCGCGATATCGCCGATATCCTCGGCATGAGCCCACGCACCGCCAATAAGCATCTGGAACACGTCTTCGAAAAGCTGGGTGTGGAAACCCGTACCTCGGCCGCACGCATGGCTTTGAATGTGGTGACCCGGCACACCACGCAGTGAGGCGCTTAATGACTCGTCGTAGCCGCGGCGAACATCGTCCGGTAGTACGCACGTCCCTGCTGCAAATGCGTTTCGAACGGAAAACCCTGGGACAACATATCGTCCATGTCGGCTCGCGTGATCTTCATCACGTAGCTATGCTCCGTCACGACGAGCCGGCAATCACCGTATGCCTCTGAAGCGCTGAACCATTTGCCTGGATCCGCGTGACCCGACGGATAAGCCTCGCCGTCATGTTCGACTTGCCAGCGGCCATCAAGCAGAATCCAGAAGTCCCCCTCCTGCTCCTGCAGTCCAGGCGCGCATTGCGCTACCACGGTGCCTGCCTGCGCTTCCCACTCGCGCGAGTGCTCAATCGTCCAGCGCAACTGCTGCGTGCCCAGGCTCGTGAAAAACGGAGTCTTCCTGAGCAGATACAGGTAAGTCGTCGATGCTTTCATGATGTTGCCCTCATCTCCTACGTGCCGCGGCTGGCCGCATCCGGCGGCCAGCATCAGCAACGCGAGCCAGGCGCTACGAACCATGCGCCTGGCGTTCATCACACGCTCACTTTGGCCGTGAGCAGATCGCCCATGCCGATCCGTTTCGCGAACTCGATGCGCACGCGCTCCGACACTTCCAGCACTTCCTTCGCGCCGTCGCCGACAAAGTCGATCACCGAGCGCATCGGACGCGAGCCTTGTTCCAGCCCGACAATCCGCACCACCTCATCCGCGACGGCCTGAGGATCTGCGCCAGGCGGAGTGAGTTCAGTCAGACGCGCGCCGGTCTGATCCATCACGCCATCGTAGCGGCTGTACTGAGTGGTCGTGGCGACGTCTGCAGGCTTGCCGGCACTCGGGAAGTGATCCGTGCCGCTCGTGAACGCACCCGGCACGACGATCGAAGTCTCCACGCCGAAGCGCGCCAGTTCGTATGACAACGTCACCGCCAGCGAATCCAACGCGGCCTTGGCCGCGCCATACGGACCCATGAACGGAGGAAAGCCGCCCTTGGTCGTCGTACTGCTGATCCACAGTACGAGCCCGGACTGCTGACTACGCATGTAGGGAAGCACCGCCCGGTTGACGCGCTGCGCACCGAACAGATTGGTGTCGAACACCTTCATCATTTCTTCAGGAGTGAACGCCTCCGACGGACCGACGACTAGGTGCCCCGCGTTCTGCATGACGACGTCGATACGGCCTTGTTCACGAACGATCGTCGCAGCGGCGGCGTCAGCGGATTCCTGCGAGAGGATATCCAGTTCGAGCGGATGCAGCTGGATGCCCTTTTGTTCGGCGAGTGTGCGCAGCGCGTCGGCGCGTGCCTTGTTGCGCCCTTTGACGTCGCGCATCGTCGCGTACACGATGTGCCCCGCCTCGGCCAGCGCCTGCGCGCTCAACTTGCCGATGCCCGTTCCCGCGCCTGTGAGCAGGATGACTGATTTCATGTTGTTTCTCCGATTTCTTTTCAGGTTCGTTGAACGGAGCCTTGCGCTTCAGGCCACGCCGCCATTCGCACGCAGAATCTGGCCATTGACCCAGCCGGCGTCGGTGCCGACGAGGAACGAGACCACCGCGGCAATGTCTTCGGGCTGACCGAGGCGTTGCAGGGGCGGCATGTTTGCGAATGTCTTGATCTGCTCTTCCGTCTTGCCGTCAAGAAACAGCGACGTCGCGATCGGGCCCGGCGCAACCGCGTTCACCGTGATGTGGCGCCCGCGCAGTTCCTTCGCGAAGACGTGCGTGAATGCCTCGACAGCGCCCTTGGTCGCGTTGTAGATCGCGTAGCCCGGCATGTTCAGCGCGAGCGTCGTGCTCGAGAAGTTCACAATGCGGCCGCCTTCGTTCATCCGCGCGGCGGCTTCACGCAGCGTGTTGAAAGTGCCGCGTACGTTGATGTCGAAGGTCTGGTCGTACAGCGCGTCGGACGTATCGGCGAGCGGCACCGTTTTCAGCACGCCAGCGTTGTTTACCAGCACGTCGATCTTGCCGAGCTGCTGTTCAGTGATCTCGAACATCGCGCGGACTTCGCCGGCATCCGCGACATTGGCCTTGACGGCAATCGCTTTCGCGCCCTGCGCCGAGAGTTCGGCGACCAGCGCCTCGGCTTCTTTCGAGCTCGACGCGTAGTTGATGGCGACAGCGAATCCGTCGCTGGCGAGACGCCGCGCAACCTCGGCGCCGATTCCGCGCGATGCGCCTGTGACGATGGCGACCTGGCTGTTTTTGGTGATGGTCATGAAATGCTGCTCCTTATCGATCGGTGATTCAGGTGGTGAGTGGGTGAAACAAATATTCGACCATTCGACGGCAAAGATAATTAGGGGAAAACTGCTATCATAATTCCATTTACTTTAACAATAGGCCGGAACGAACCAATGGACCGTTTCCAGGAGATGCAGGTGTTTATCCGGATCGCCGAGCGCGGCAGCTTTACCCGTGCGGCCGACGATCTGCAGATTCCCCGCGCCACGGTTACCAATCTGATGAAGCGGATGGAGGAGCGGCTCGGCGCGCGCTTACTGGAGCGCACCACCCGCACGGTGCGCCTCACCCATGACGGTGAAGCGTTCTATCGCCGCTGCGTGCGCCTCGTAGCCGATATGGAGGAAGCGGAGGGTTCGTTCCACGACGTCGCCCCGAAGGGACTGCTGCGCGTGAATGTGCAGGGGACGCTGGCGAAGCACTTTGTAATGCCCGCCTTGCCGGATTTTGTTGCGCAGTATCCCGGCATCGAGCTTCATATCGGCGAGGATGATCGCCTAGTCGACCTGGTGCGTGAGGGCATCGATTGCGTGCTGCGCGCGGGGACACTGCAGGACTCGTCGATGGTCGGGCGGCGCGTCGCTTCGCTGCCCCAGGTCACCGTAGCCAGTCCCGCCTATCTCGCGCAATTCGGCGAACCGGCAACACTGCAAGCACTCGAGTCCCATCGCGCGGTGAACTACATCTCAAGTGGCTCGGGGCGGGCGTTGCCGATGGAATTCACCGTCGACGGAGAAGTGATCGAGATGCAGCTTCCGTCGATCGTGTCGGTCACCGGGGCGGATTTATACACGGGCTCCGCGGTCGCGGGTCTCGGCATGGTTCAGGTTCCCCGCTACCGGGTGGCGGGCGAATTGTCGGCCGGAACGCTGAAGGTTGTACTCGGCGATTTTCCGCCGCCGCCAATGCCCGTGTCGGTGCTGTATCCGCAAAACCGTCAGCTTTCGTCACGGGTGAGGGTATTCGCGCAATGGCTGCGGGACATCTTCGAAGCGGCAGCCTGAATGCGGGCGCTCGGCGAGCGCGGACGCGTGACCCACGGGCACGCCTGAATACTAGTCTCTGCTAAACCAAGGTTGAAACTGACCAGCCATGTGCGCAGGCTCTTGGTCCGCCGGTTGGGAAAACGCGTGCGTTTCGCATGCGGCAATCGTGCGCGTCGCTCCCAGAGCTCGTGAAAATAGTGAACAAACTAAAGCTGGCGCCGAAGAACTCTGAACGTTCATAAGCGTTCGAGCTAGATGTCCACCGTCGATATCAAGAGACTCCGAAAAGCAGCCCCTAATCTACCTGCTCTTCCGATTTGCAGGCGCGCCTACTGAGCGGATCGCCAGGGCGCTGTCACTTACGATTAAGCCAGCGAGCTGCAGCCTCTGCCGTGTCTTCGGGGCGAGTATTGAACGCGATGGACGCATTGGGAGCGCATTTGTGAGCAGTATTGACGAGTACCTCAAAGAGCAGCAAGCTTTTTGGGGGAATTCGTATCCCGCCGCCGATCACAACACAATCGTAAGTTGACGTTGTCAATTGGCGCTCAAGCGCGATGGGCGCGGTTTCATCTGGTTTTACCAGGCAGAGATCGGCACGCCATCCATGTGCCTCTATTTGCTGCATGCCGACCGAGATACCGGCATGGATCTTCGCGGCGTCGAACCCCGGCGGTAACGCGGGGTCCGAGAAGTCGACCGTCTCAGGCTCCTGGCCGACGAACAGCACTCGCTTTAAGCCATGTATTTCGCTCATTGCCTTTTCCTGAATCGCTGGGGGTTCCTGCAAACGCGCCGCGGGTTGTGACATTGAACACGACGCAGGCGATAAGGACCGCACGCAAGTCACTCTAGCATGCCTGAAACCCTGAAACTAAAGGCCACTGTGCCCGCGTGCCCCAAGTGCGCTAGAACCAAACTGGTTGTCGCGGCATGCATTGGATCGCCGTCAATTCACGATGCGCGGCCTAGGAGTTCACGCGTGCAGGACATCGGACAGGGTTCGTTTAGGGTTATTCGATGCCTGCCGTCGGCCACAGGAACGTGACGGTACCTCGGCGCGTGCCGGCAGGCGTCGAATAAGCCCGATGGAGGAAACCGCGGAGTGCCACAATGCGGTTGGAGCGTTCGCGGCTATGGCGATTGATAGCCCGGGATGCTCAGTGATGTCGGATGCGACACAGTCTGGCGGGAAGCCGGTCGGGCGCTAACGCCATAGCGACGCGGTGCAGTTGTGTATTCGGGATGATGAAGCGGGCGCGCACACGTCCGTTCGCGGGCCGCGTTGCCGCAAAGCCAACGTTAGACAGGCGGTTCGAGGAACCGTGGGGTTCATGTCTGATCCCGGCGCATGGGCGGTGCGCGGATCGGGGCGCTGCGCGCGAGGATGTCGATGACGATCATCGGTGCGCCGCAGTGCCGGCAG
>NZ_JBNDMQ010000056.1:0-44094 GCF_050436665.1 Paraburkholderia sp. EB58
TCGGGTTTGGCGCGACCCTGGCGTTGCGGCGCACGACGCTCGAGGAGATCGGCGGCTTCGAGGCACTTAAAGACTGTCTTGCCGACGACTACTGGTTGGCCGAACATGCGCGCAAGCTCGGGCTGAATACCGTATTGTCGCCGGTGATGGTGGCCACGGACGTGATCGAGCCGACTTTCACCACCTTATGGCTGCGCGAGATGCGCTGGTTGCGCACGATCCGCTCGGTGAATCCGTCGGGGTTTGCGTCGCTGATCATTACGTTTACTTCGCCCTGGCTGGTGGTGGGCGCGTTGCTGGCGGCCGGGCTGAATGGCGGATTCATCGGCGGGGGCGGCGCCAATCCGTTGATGGCGCTGACGTTATCGATCAGCACCGCGATCGGTCTAATCGCGCGCATTCTGTTGCATGGGCGCAGCGCCCGTATTTCGCGCACGTTCTGGCGCGATCTGCCGCTGGTGCCGTTGCGCGATACGCTGCTCGCGCTGCAATGGCTGGGCGCGGCATTCGGCACGCACGTCGTGTGGCGCGGCGCGCGGATGTCGGTCGTCAATCGCGTCGCATCGCCACGTACGTCGATTGTGGAGATGTCCGATCGCGGATAAGGGCGTGTGCCGGTCGGACAACAAACAGGTGCCCGGTTGGTCCGGCGCACCGGTGCAGTATCACTGGGTTAATCAGTCATCAGAATCAACGAAGATTGTCGGAGCACTCATGAAAACGCTGTTTTTGCAGGCCCCGTCGTATGACGGTTTCGATGGCGGCGCGGGTTCGCGTTATCAGGCGAAGCGCGAGATCCGCTCGTTCTGGTATCCCACGTGGCTCGCGCAGCCGGCGGCACTCGTGCCGGATAGCCGCGTGCTCGATGCACCGGCTGATGGTCTGTCGGTCGAAGCATCGCTAGAGATCGCACAGCAGTATGAGCTCGTCATCATCCACACGAGCACGCCTTCGTTCCCTACGGATGCGATGTTTGCGCAGGACCTCAAGAAGCGCAAACCGTCGGTGATGATCGGCATGGTGGGCGCCAAGGTTGCGGTCGACCCGCACAACTCGCTGACGGCGAGCGAAGCGATCGATTTTGTCTGCCGTGAAGAATTCGATTTCACCTGTCAGGAAGTGGCGGCGGGCAAGCCGCTCGCGCAGATCCAGGGCCTGAGCTATCGCGCGGCGGATGGCTCGATCGAGCACAACGAGGCGCGTCCGATCCTCGAGAACATGGACGAGCTGCCGTTCGTGGCGCCCATCTACAGACGTGACCTCAAGATCGAGAACTACTTCATTGGTTATCTGAAGCATCCGTATGTCTCGATCTACACCGGACGTGGCTGCCGCTCGAAGTGCACGTTCTGCCTATGGCCGCAGACAGTGGGCGGACACCGCTACCGCACGCGCTCGGTGGAAAACGTGCTGGAGGAGGTGAAGTGGATCCGCGACAACATGCCCGAGGTCAAGGAGATCATGTTCGATGACGACACCTTCACCGACTTCAAGCCGCGTGTCGAAGAGATCGCGCGTGGTCTCGGAAAGCTGGGTGTGACGTGGTCCTGCAACGCGAAAGCGAACGTGCCGTATTCGACGCTGAAGATCATGAAGGAGAACGGCCTGCGCCTGCTGCTGGTGGGTTACGAGTCGGGCGACGACCAGATCCTGCTGAACATCAAGAAGGGCCTGCGCACGGATATCGCACGTCGCTTCAGCGAAGACTGCCGCAAGCTGGACATCAAGATTCACGGCACGTTTATCCTGGGTCTGCCGGGCGAGACGCAGGAGACGATCGAAAAGACGATCGAGTACGCGAAGGAAATCAACCCGCACACCATCCAGGTGTCGCTGGCGGCGCCCTATCCGGGCACGACGCTCTACAACCAGGCGGTGGAGAACGGCTGGCTGCAGGAGAACAAGGTCATTAATCTCGTCAGCAAGGAAGGCGTGCAACTGGCCGCCATTGGCTACCCGCACCTCTCGCGTGAGGAGATCTATCACCACGTCGAGACCTTCTACAAGCGTTTCTATTTCCGACCGTCGAAGATCTGGGAGATCGTGCGCGAGATGCTGATGAGCTGGGACATGATGAAGCGGCGTCTGCGTGAAGGCGTCGAGTTCTTCAGATTCCTGCGCGCACACGAAGCGTGATGACGCGCGAGGCTCGGCTTTCGCAGCGTACGTTGATCTTCACTGCAGACGATTTCGGTCTGCACGAGCGCGTCAACGAGGCAGTCGAGCGCGCCCATTTGCACGGCGTCCTGACCGCGGCGAGCCTGATGGTTGCGGCTCCTGCCGCACGCGACGCCGTGGCATGTGCGCGGCGGCTGCCGGATCTGCGCGTCGGCTTGCATCTGGTGCTGGCTGACGGCGCGGCGTTTTTGCCGCGCGAAGCGATTCCGGCGCTGGTCGACGCGGACGGCAGGTTCGGCGACAACATGGTGCGCGACGGCTTTCGCTTTTTCCTTTTGCCGCGGGTCCGCAAACAGCTTGCGCTGGAGATTCGCGCGCAGTTCGAAGCCTTCGCGAAGACCGGGCTGCCGCTCGACCACGTCAATACCCATAAGCATTTCCATCTGCACCCGACGGTGCTCGGGTTGATCATCGAGATCGGCCGCGACTATGGCATGCGCGCGATGCGTTTGCCCTGTGAGTCGCGCGAGCCGCTCTGGTTGAAACCGTGGACCAGCCTGGTGCGGGATCGTCTCGATCATGCGGGGATTGCTCACAACGACTATGTGGTCGGCATTGCAAAGACCGGACAGATGACGGAAGGCGTGTTGCTCGACGAGTTGGCGCGTTTGCCGGACGGCGTGGGCGAGATCTATTGCCATCCGGCCGTGATGGGCGAGGGCGCATTGACGGCTGGGATGCGCGGCTACCGGCATGCCGACGAGCTGGCCGCGCTGGTGTCGCCACGTGTGGCGGCTGCGATCGAGGCGGCCGGGGCCACCCGGGGCGGCTTTGCCGATGTGTTCGGGTACGTGCATGACAGCGGGGTGCAGCCGTCATGAAGGGATTGCGATGGTTGCAATGGGCGGGCCTGCCGCTGGGTATCGCGATCCTGATCGGGCTCGTGCTGCATGAAGGCGCGGGCGGCCTGATACAGGTGATCGGTCAGGCTGGGTTTGCACTGCTGTGGCTGGTGCCGTTTCATGCATTGCCGTTGTTGCTCGATGCGTATGCGTGGCATTTGTTGCTTGGCAGGCGCGTTTCGCTGCTGTTTTTGTGGTGGGTGGCGACGGTCCGTGAGGCTGTGAGCCGGTTGTTGCCGGTGGCGGGGATCGGTGGCGAGATCGTCGGGATTCGGCTGGCGCGATGGCGTGTGGCTGATCTGAGTGGCGTGAGTGCGTCGGTGATCGTCGAGGTCATGGTGACGATGGCGGTGCAGTATGTGTTTTCTGCGCTGGGGTTGGTTTTGATCGTGGCGTCGACGCATCAGGTGGGGGTGTTGCGGACTGTTGGGTTGGCTTTAGTGTTGTCGTTGCCTTTGCCTGTGATGGCGGTGGTTTTGGTTCGGCGTGGTGGAGTGTTTCATGCTGTCGAGCGTTGGGCTGGGAGCTTGCTTGGGGCGTCCAGTTCGATTTTGCACGGCATGGATGGGCGGCAGCTCGATGCGGATATCGATGTACTCATGTCTCGTGCCGGGCTTTTGTTGCGGGCTTTTGTTTGGCAGTTGAATGGGTATCTGCTCGGGGCGTTTGAGGCTTATTGGGCTTTGGAGTTGCTCGGGCATCCGGTTTCTTTGGGTGGGGCTTTGGCTATTGAAGGTTTGACTCAGGCTGTGCGGCATGCTGCGTTTTTTGTGCCCGCCGGGCTTGGAGTGCAGGATGCGGCGGTTGTGGTGCTCGCGCAGATGTTTGGGGTGGATCGGGAGGTGGCCTTTTCGTTGGCTCTTGTTAAGCGCATGCGCGAGGTTTTGTTTGGGTGTGGGGCGTTGGTTTCGTGGCAGGTGGTTGAGGTTTGGAGGAGATGGGGGGTGGATGGGCGTGGGGTTGGTGGTGTGGGGGAGGAGCAGGTTTGAGGCTTTTTTTGCTCCGCAGGATTTTTGTTTGGATTGCTGAGGGTTGTTTTTTTGCCTTGTCGGCGGTTTGGTTGTTTGCTTACGGCGTTGGCCTTTCCTTGCTGGCTTATCGGTCTATTAGCTTTGCCCCTGTGCGGGGCGGCACTTACTTTCTTTGCCGTCGCAAAGAAAGCGGGCTGCAACCGCTAGCCTGTAGGTGTCCTTCACTTGTGTGAACACGGAGTGGTCCGAGACGAGATGCGCTCTCGTATCACACGCGTTAGTGACAAAGCCGTCATCCGTTCCGGCGTTGCGCTGCGCGCCGCCGTTGGGCATAACCTCTTGCGGATGTGGTTGGCCGATGGGGGCCTTCATATATGCTGGCGTGTAGCGGCGTTTTGGGCGCGCTCTCGCGTTTCAGGGGGATACATGGCTCGACTGCTATCGGTGAATGTCGGAATGCCCCGTGACATTGACTGGAAGGGGCGCACGGTTCGCACCGGGATATGGAAGGAGCCGGTGCATGACCGCTGTTGGGTCGGCCGGTTGAATCTGGCAGGAGACGGGCAGGGCGATCTGGCCGGGCACGGCGGCGAGCAGCGGGCCGTATTCGTTTACCAGATCGAGTCGTATCGTCATTGGCAGGCGCAACTGAAGCGGACCGATTTCGTCTACGGACAGTTCGGCGAGAACTTCACCATCGACGGCATGCCGGACTCCGCTGTGTGCATCGGCGACCGCTATCGGATCGGCACCGCCTTGTTCGAGGTGACTCAACCTCGGGTGACCTGCTATCGCGTCGGCATTCGGACTAATGAGCCCCGCATGCCCGCTTTGCTGACTTCTAGCGGACGGCCAGGGTTCTATTTCCGCGTCCTGCAGGAGGGTGCCGTCGGCGCCGGCGACGAAATCGTCAAAGTCAGCGAGCCAAACGAGCGTATGTCCGTCGCCGAGATCAACGCGCTCCTGTATTCGCCCCATCATCCGCGCGATCGGCTGGAACAGGCGTTGCGCATCGATGCGCTTTCGCCGGGGTGGCGTTGGTCGTTCGAGGCGTTACTGCGGGATCGGACGACGGGTACGGCGAGCGGGAATGCAGGTCTTGCGCCGGCCGCCGCTGCGCATCCGGCTGTGCCCGGGTTTCGGCCGCTCACAGTGACGGCGATTGAACGGCCGGCCGCCGATGTGCTCTCGCTGACGTTACAGGACGCGGGCGGTCAACCCCTGCCGACCGCTTTACCCGGTCAGTACGTGGTGTTGCGTCTGCCACGGGCCGCCGGTGGGGCGCCGCTTTTTCGCAGCTACTCGCTTTCGGGCGCCGCGTCGGCAGAGCGCTATCGGATCAGCGTCAAAATCGAGCCGAATGGGGCAGCGGGAACGTACCTGCAAAAGCAGGTTCGCCTGGGTGATGCACTCGAAGTCAGTGCGCCGCGCGGCAGCTTTGTTCTGCAGTCGGGAGACGGTCCGCTGGTCCTGCTCAGCGCCGGCATCGGCGTGACGCCTGTGCTTGCCATGCTGCACGCGTTGGCCACAGCCGGCTCGACCCGGCAGGTCTGGTGGCTCCACGGCGCTCGCGATCGACAGCATCATGCCTTCGCGGACGAAGCCCGTGGCCTCGTGCACGCGCTGTCGCATGGGCGCAGCTATGTCTGCTATAGCCGCCCAGATTCGGGCGAGCGGCTCGGCGTGGATTTTGACGCGACCGGCCATCTGTCGCGGGCCGCGCTCGACGAGCTTGGCGTGCCGCGGCAAGCGGATTTTTACCTCTGCGGTCCTACGCGCTTCCTGGCGGACATGAAAGTGGCGCTAGCCACCCTGAACGTCGCGCCGCAGCGGATTCACGCCGAAATCTTCAATGGTAGCGAGGGGATGACGCCCGGAATCGTCGGTGCCGCGGCGCGCGTGCCGCACCCGCCCGAACAGGATGCCGAGACCGGGCCACTCGTTTCATTCGCGCGCAGCGGTGTCGCGGCACACTGGAACCCGGCCGTGCATACGAACATTCTGGAGTTAGCCGAAGCGTGTGACGTGCCGGTTCGATGGGCGTGTCGGAGCGGGGTTTGTCATAGATGTGAAAGCGGACTGGTTTCGGGGACGATCACCTATGGTCCTGAACCGCTCGACATGCCCGCGCAAGGCAACGTTCTTGTCTGCTGCGCCCAGCCGGCTGGGGACGTCGTTGTTGATCTGTAATCGGGGGAATCTGGCCGCAGATGAGGCATCGAAGCCACGCTTAGCAAACCGAACCCAAGGTGGCACGCTTCGGCAAAACTGGCAGCATCATTGCGAATGTGCGACCGGCCGCACCGATGCGGCCTGGACCCGAATGGGTCGATTTAATTAAGTTTGCGTGTAGCAACGGATTCCGTAAAAATGAATTAGATTGGTTCTTTTCCCTCCTTTTGGGGGCATGCATGCGACTGGCTGACTTCATCCTGAGTGACATGGAAAGCATTCTGGCGCAATGGGAGGCGTTCGCGGGTACCCTGTTGCCGGCGGCCGCAAACATGCGGTCACGGGCCCTGCGCGACCATGCGCAGCAGATCCTGGAGGCCGTGGCAAAAGACTTGTCGACCTCCCAGACCAGCGAGGCCCAGTTCGAGAAATCGATCGGGCAGGCGCCCAAGCTGGCCGGGGCCTCGGAAACCGCCGCACAAACGCATGCGCTTCTGCGCGCGCGGGGCGGGTTTGACATCAACCAGTTGGCTGCCGAGTACCGCGCGCTTCGAGCGAGCGTACTTCGCTTGTGGATGGATGAGTGTCAGCCCGACGCCCCTCATCCGGACGACGTCATCCGCTTCAATGAGGCCATTGATCAGGCAATTTCCGAATCGATCGGCTTTTTCAGCGCGCAGGTCGATCAGGCTCGTAACCTGCTGCTTGGAATGCTGGGGCACGACATGCGCAGCCCGCTCCAGACCATCCAGACGACGGCTTCGTATCTCGCGGCGCTGAACGCCGGTGAGAAAGTGTCGGTAGCTGCGTCACGGTTGATCAGAAGCGGTGCTCGCATGCAGGCGCTGCTGGACGACATGCTTGATTTCAATCGCACCAGGTTGGGTTTGGGCATCAATGTCGTGCCAACTGAGGGAGATTTGGCAAGGCAGGTCGCAGATGAACTGGACCTGGTGCGAGCCGTGCATCCGGACCGTCAGCTCGAGCTGGACGTGGTCGGCGACTGCCACGGTGTTTGGGACGGTCGGCGCCTGCAGCAGTTACTTGGCAATCTGGTTTTGAACGCGATCAAATACGGAGATCCCGATGCGCCGGTGCACGTATCGCTGAGAGGCGAGGCAGCGGAAGTCATTCTCGAGGTGAAAAACAGCGGCGCTGCCATTGAGCGCTCGACCCTCGACCAGATCTTTGATCCGCTCCAGCGTGGCCCGAACCATCGGGACAGAAATGTCGACAGCAGTCTGGGGCTCGGGCTTTATATCGCGCGCGAAATTGCCAAGGCTCACGGGGGCGGCATTGATGCACGCTCTGACGAGGCAGAGACGGTGTTCATTGTGCGCCTGCCCCGTCGCCAGTAGCGTTCATAGAAACTACATGGGGACATTTCGATGCGTTACTCAAACGAGGAACACGATGCGCACGCGAGGACGTTCGATCGCGATGGCATGGTACTCCTGAAGCGGCACTTTCCAAAGGAAACGCTGTCACGTTGGCGGCAGGCCTTCGATAGCATTCTTGCCCATAGACTGCAAGAGAACGCAACCGCTGTGCGCGGCGCCCACAGACACTACATCACGTTGCCGTTTGCCGGCGTGTTCGCGGATGAGTGCATATTCTGCGACCCCGACGTGCTGGCTATTGTGGAACGTGTCGCAGGTGAAGACCCGGTCATGTGTCAACTCGCGACGGACACGCCACTGCTCGGCTCAACGTATCAGGACGTTCATCGCGACACACCTGCCTTGTTCGACGACGTAGCGGAAACACCTTCGTTCCAACTCGCGGTCAACTTTCCGCTTTGCGATGTGACCGCAGATAACGGTCCGTTCGAAACGAGTCTTGGCACCCACAGAATGGATGCGGAAGAAGCGCTGCGGGCCTATCTGGCGGGGCAGATTTCGTTGCACGCGATTCCAATGGAACTCGGCGATGTAATGATTCGCGACGTCAGGGCATTGCATCGCGGCACGCCGAATAACACCGATTCCCCGCGTCCCATGGTTGTCATTGGATACAGTAGAAGCTGGTATTTCAGGCCGGAAGTTCACATCGACGTCCCGCGCGATGTATTCCAACAACTCGGCCCGCGAGCAAAGCGCTTGCTTCGGTATATGCCCCAGGTCGACGACGCAGGCACCGTCCAGAGGGGCGAGAGCTACCTCAAATTCGCCTACTGACGTCGTCAGCAGCTATTCGCTACTTTCGCAGCCCGTCACGCGCTGCCCGCGATCTGTCAACCCAACGCATCCTTCACAAACTCCAACCGATCCTGCCCAAAAAACATCTCGTCGTTCACAAACATCGTTGGCGCTCCGAACACGCCACGCTGGACCGCCGCGTCGGTGTTCGCTTTCAACGCCTCCTTTACCAACGGGTCGCTCACCAGCGCTTCAATTTCACTCGCCTCGAAACCTGCCTTGGCAAGCGTAGCCATCGTCAACTCGGGTTCGTTCAGATTCAGCGCTTCAACCCACAAGGCCTCAAAGACGGCTTTCAGCAACCTTTGCAGGCGCTCAGGTTGCCTCATTTGCACGCCCGTAATCACGCGCATCAGGTACAACGTGATGATCGGGAAGTGTGGATTGATCGTTAGCGGTACACCATACCGGCGCGCAAAACGGCCGAAGTCCATATCAGCGTAACGCCCCTTGGCCGGTATCGTCGCCGGCGACGTATTGCCTGTGGCCTTGAACACGCCGCCCAATAACATCGGCTTGTAGGCCAGCTCCGCATTCCGTTGCGCGCACAGCGCCGGCAGTTGCGTCCACGCCAGGTAAGTCGCAGGACTGCCGACGTCGAAATAGAATTCCACCGTCTTACTCATATCGTCTCCATTTAATAAACAACCGTTCGTTAAATAAACGATAGATTATCGGGCCGTGAACTGTCAATCGGTTCGCAGCGGAGAGCGCTCGAAACCTCAAGCCTTCCGCGCAGCATCCGGCGCCACGTCCGCTTGTTCGATTTGCGCTGCAATGGTTTTGTCCAGATGTGTGCGGCTCGCATGAATGATCTCTTCCATCGCCCGTTTGGACGACATGCCACGTGCGACCACGATCGTCCCAATCAACTGGCAGATGATTGCCCACGCTACGTCCGGATCGCCGATGCCTTCTGCCCAGCGGTCTTTCAGTGCCGTCATCGCGTTCTCGTACAGCTTGCGCACGCCCGGTTCGGCCCGGGCAATCTCCGCCCCCAAGGCAGGCAACACGCAGCCCGATTCGGGATGCCGGACATGCCCCACTGTCAGATAGTTGTCGAAGGCCCTCGCCACCCATTCAAGCGGTGTTTCCCCTTCCTGCGGTCCAAGCATCCCGGCGCTGCGGTCCAGTTCGCTTCCAATGATCTCGACGAACAGTTCTTCCTTTGAGCCGAAGTGCGCATAGAACGCGCCGCCGGTGAGTCCCGCCGCCGACATCAATGTGTCTACGGACATCGAGCCGAAGCCGCGCTCCTTTGCCATCGCGCTGCTCAGTTCCAGCAGACGTTTGCGCGTCGCTTCCTTATGACCGGGTGAATATCGCATGGTGGTTGTCGTATCAGAGAGGGATCGTTTAGTGACTAGTATAGTTTTTAAGAGACGGAGGGGCCAAAATTGATCCCACCGACGATTGCAGAAACGCTTATAACACGCAAAGTACGCGTCGTTACATCGTGATAACCGGGTAAACCATCATCTGTTCTTCCAGCGACGAAAGCGGTATAAATGAACGATCGTTAGATAAAGGAGGCAGTATGACCGGGAACAACCAGGCGCCACAAGGCGTCGCGCTCGTGATCGGCGCGGGCGATGCCACCGGCGGCGCCATCGCGCGCCGCTTCGCACGGGAAGGGTTGGTCGCCTGCGTGGTGCGGCGTAATGCCGAGAAATTGCAGCCGCTCGTCGAGCAGATTGAAGCGGAAGGCGGCAGGGCGATCGGCTTCGCTTCCGACGCTCGCCAGGAAGAGCAGGTGGTCGAACTGGTGGAAAAGATCGAGCGGGAAGTTGGGCCGATCGAGGTGCTGGTCTTCAACATTGGCGCGAACGTGCCCTGCAGCATTCTCGAAGAAACCGCGCGCAAGTACTTCAAGATCTGGGAGATGGCCTGCTTCGGTGCCTTCCTTTATGGCCGTGAGGCGGCCAGGCGCATGGTGGCGCGCGGTCGCGGCACGATTCTCTTTACCGGCGCGACGGCGAGCCTGCGCGGTTCGGCCAATTTCGCCGCGTTCTCAGGGGCCAAGCACGCATTGCGCGCGCTGGCGCAGAGCATGGCGCGCGAACTCGGTCCGAAGCATATTCACGTTGCCCATGTGGTGGTCGACGGCGCCATCGACACCGAGTTCATCCGCGAGAACTTCCCGGAACGCTACGCGACCCGCAGCGAGGACGGCATCCTCAAGCCGGAACACATTGCCGACAACTACTGGTATCTGCATTCGCAACCAGGAGATGCGTGGACTCACGAACTCGATTTGCGCCCGTGGCGTGAACACTGGTAAGCGGATGCGCGCGGGCAGCGTGCCGTGCGCTAGCCGATCCCTTGCGCCGTGATTGCCCGAACATCCACCTTCGCAGGCAATATCCGCTGCTCAAACGCCTGGTCCGCGACCTTCTGCAAAGTGGCGATATCCGCGTCGCTGACCGGGCGTTGCCTGAGCGCCGAGCGAACGGTGATGACTCTCGCCGCCTCGATCGGCAGGCGCGTCAACGTTGCATACACCTGCGCATACGCTTCGGGATGTCCCGCGGCCCATGCGCCCGCGCGTTGGAAACGTTGCAGCGCGTCGGCGAGCGCCGGCCGCTTCGCCTGATCCGCAGCCGCCGCGCCGGAAGCGGTAATAAACGCGAGCCCAGTATTGATGCCGCTGCCGTCGCGCAATACGCGTGCGCCACGTTGCACGGCCGTGCCGTAATACGGATCGAAGGTCGCCCATACGTCGAGCTGGCGAGCCTCGAACGCAGCAAACGCGTCGACGGGCAGTACGAAGCGCACATTGACGTCGTCACGCGTGAGTCCCGCCTCGGCGAGCGCGCCGTACAACTGATACTGCGAAATGCTGCCGCGTGCCGACGACACCACCACGGTTTTGCCCTTCAGGTCGGCCACATGTTGCAGCGGTGAGTCAGCTTGCACGACGATGCCAAGCGAGGTGGGCGTCCCCACCCGGGTCGCGACAATCTTCAGTGAGGGATCGCCGATCGCGGCGTCCAGCACAGGCAGATCGCCTGCTGGGGCGAGATCCACGGCATTGGCGCGTTGCGCTTCGAAAAGCGGTGCCGCGCCCTGAAAGTTGGCCCAGCGAAACGGGTATGGCGCGCCGTCAAGCACATGGGCCGCTTCAGCCAGCGCGCGCAGACCGCCGGCCTGATCGCCGAACACGAGTTCCGGCGCCGCGGCCCGCGCATCCGCCGCGTTGAGCCACCAGGAAGCAGGCGCGATGCCGCATGCGGCGAGGGTCTGCAAAATCCGGCGGCGGTCGGAGCGAAAAGCGATCATCGGCGTGGTTCCATGAAGAGTAGAGTCGAAGCGGGCGGCGCCGTCCGCGTAACCGCTGGAGTGCACCGCAGCGAAGCGAGGTTAGCAACCCGCCCTGGCCGCCACAAACATGCAATTGCGATATCTTTATCGACTATCAATATTTAACGAACGCATGTTGCGGTGCTACCTTTGATCCTCGCTTGACGCCCTGTCCAGGGTGTCGCCGCCGGTTTGTGCGCAATGCGCCCGGCGTTCTGTCGATCATCTGGGAGACGCATCGTGGCAGTCGAATTCATCGGCATGATCCAGACCCGCAAGGTCTCGGAAACGCACGCGCCGCAAGGTCCGGCGATAGATATCGGTTATGTGGAGCAGTTTGCGCGGGCCCACGAGGAGGCGGGGTTCGACCGCGTGCTCGTGCCGCATCACTCCACGGGCCCGGATGCGCTTCTGACCGTCGCGCATGCCGCCAGCGTCACCCAACGCGTGCATTTCATGCTTGCGCACCGGCCAGGGTTCGTCGCGCCGACGCTTGCCGCGCGCCAGCTGGCCACGCTCGATCACTACTCGGGCGGCCGGCTTGCGGTGCATATTATTTCGGGCGGCGATGACGCCGAGCAACGCCGCGACGGCGACTTCCTCTCGCACGACGAGCGCTACGCGCGCACCGACGAGTACCTGTCGATCCTGCGGCGCATCTGGACCTCGGACGAGCCGTTTGATCACGAGGGCAAATACTATCGATTCGAACGTGGCTTCTCCGAAGTGAAGCCGGTGCAGCAGCCGCATATTCCGATTTACTTCGGCGGGGCGTCGGCGCCCGCGCTCGAAATCGCGGGCCGTCATGCAGACGTCTACGCGCTGTGGGGCGAATCGAAGGCGCAGGTACTCGAACAGGTGACGCGTGTGCGCGCCGAGGCCGCCAAGCATGGCCGCACGGTGCGTTTCTCGGTGTCGTTCCGCCCGATTCTGGCGGCCACCGAGGCCGCGGCGTGGGAACGCGCCGAGCATATTCTCGAAGAGACCAAACGGCTGCGCGCCGCACAAGGGCTCGGTGTAGACGGCCCGGCGCAGAGCGAAGGCGCGCGCCGGCTGCTGGCGGCGGCCGGAACGGCGGACCGCGCGGATGAACGCTTGTGGACTGCGATCGCGAAGGAAATTGGCGGCCGTTCGAATTCGACCGCGCTGGTCGGCACGCCGGAACAGGTGGCGGATACGCTCGCCGAGTATTACGCGCTGGGCGTGACGACTTTCCTGATTCGTGGTTTCGATCCACTTGAGGATGCGCTCGACTACGGCCGCACGCTGATTCCCGCGACGCGCGAACGCATCGCGCTCAGCGCTCGCGCAGCCGCCTGAATGGAGGAGCGATGACGGATCTGTCTATCACGGTTGCCCATCCTGTGGAATCTTCAACGTCGCCACCGCCGTTACAACGCCATGCCCCGCTGCGCAAATTCTGGTTCGACGAGGTGCCGCCGCGCGCGAGCGTGGTCGACGAGCGCCGTTACCGGCAGGAGCGTCTCGCGGTCGCGTTTCGGCTGTTTGCGCGCTACGGCTTCGACCAGGGACTCGCGGGCCACATTACGGCTCGCGACCCCGAATGGCACGATCACTTCTGGGTAAATCCGTTCGGTAAGCATTTCAGCCGCATTCGCGTCTCCGATCTGCTGCTGGTGAATGCACAAGGCGAGATCGTGGTGGGCGAGGGGCCGGTGAATCAGGCCGCCTTCGCGATTCACGCGGCCATTCACGAAGCGCGGCCGGATGTGGTGGCCGCCGCGCACACTCACTCGCTGTACGGCAAGGCATGGTCGACGCTTGGCCGCACGCTCGATCCGCTCACTCAGGACTCGTGCGCGTTCTATCAGGACCACGCATTATTCGACGATTTTCGCGGCGTCGTGCTCGATACCGATGAGGGTTCGCGCATTGCGGCGGCGCTCGGCGGCCATAAAGGCGTGATCCTGAAGAATCACGGCATTCTCACAGCGGGCCCGAGCGTCGAAGCGGCGGCGTGGTGGTACATCGCGCTCGACAGCGCGTGCCATGCGCAATTACTCGCGGAAGCCGCGGGCAAGCCGCAGCTTATTCCCCACGAGATCGCCTCGTTGACACATGAACAGGTCGGGCGGCCGGGCGGCGCGTTGTTTGCCTTTCAGAGCCTGCTAGAGGGCCTGGTCGACGCTGAACCCGACGTTTTCGACTGATCATTCACAAACGATGAGTCCGCTTCGTGTCTCGCCGGTTTCGCGCGGGCGCTGCCAACCGCCCGTTTGCTGGGTGCTGCCGCCGCTTTGCTTGGCCCCCACGCTGCCACGTCAGTTGCGGTTCTTCGCGCGGCGCTCAGCGCGGCGGTCATCGCACGGCCGGTAGACATTGCACCACTCTGGACCGACCCTTTCAACACAACGCTCGCGCGGATTGTCTGAGCCTCTCAAGGTGCTGCCGCTGCGCCGGCGGCTCGCAGCACCTTTCTCGACCTTTGATTCCTTCATCACGTCATGAGCCAAACCTTGCGGCTTGACCGCTTGCGCACTTTTGTCGGGCGAATCGCCTCTCTGCTGGATGATGCGGCCCCTGAAGCCCGGCTGCTCGAAGCAGGCGGCGCCTCGCTGCGTGAACTGATCGCGCACGACGACTGGTTGCCCGATGTGTGCGCGCGCCCTGACGCCGAGCGTTATCAGCAGTACCTTCTGCATGTGGATTCGCGACAGCGCTTCTCCGTGGTGAGTTTTGTGTGGGGTCCGGGCCAGGCGACGCCGGTCCACGACCACACCGTTTGGGGACTGATTGGCGTATTACGTGGCGCGGAAATCGCGCAGCCGTATCGCCTCGACCAACGCGGCACGTTGATTGCTTCTGGTACGGCGAGACGGCTCGAAACTGGTGCCGTCGATGCCGTATCGCCGCGCATTGGCGACGTTCATCGTGTTAGCAATGCTTACCAGGACCGCGTGTCGATCAGCATTCACGTTTATGGTGCAAATATCGGTGCGGTGTCGCGCTCGGTTTATCCCGAGCGGGGCGGCCGCAAGGCATTTATGTCCGGGTACTCGAACGACGTGTTACCGAATATCTGGAATGTATCGAAGGAGATCGCCATCTCATGACCGTTGCAACTGAATTCCGTACCCGTTCATTCGAAGACGTGCGCCGCGCATTGCTCGAGCGCCGCGAAATCGCGCTGCTCGACGTGCGCGAGGAAGATCCGCATGCGCGCAGCCATCCGTTGTTCGCGGCGAACCTGCCGTTATCGAAGCTTGAACTTGAAGTGCCGCTGCGCTTGCCGCGCCGCAGTGTTCCGATTGTCGTGTTCGACGACGGCGAGGGGCTCGCCGAGCGGGCGGCGAGCCGTTTCGTCGAACTGGGCTACACCGATGTCACGCTGCTCGCAGGTGGTTTGCGCGGCTGGGCCGAGGCAGGCGGTGAACTGTTCCAGGATGTCAACGCGCCGAGCAAGGCGTTTGGTGAACTGGTGGAAAGCGAGCGGCACACGCCCTCGCTCGAAGCGCCACAAGTGCAGGCGCTGCTCGACGATGACGCAAACGTGGTGGTGCTCGACGCCCGCCGCTTCGACGAGTATCAGACCATGAACATTCCCGGCAGCGTCAGCGTGCCGGGCGCGGAACTGGTGTTGCGGGCGCGGCAACTGGCGCCGGATCCGTCGACGCAGATCGTTGTCAATTGCGCGGGACGCACGCGCAGCATCATCGGTGCGCAATCGCTGATCAACGCAGGTGTGCCGAATCCGGTCGCGGCGCTGCGTAATGGCACGATCGGCTGGACCCTTGCAGGGCAGGAACTGGCGCACGGCAGCACGCGGCGCTTCGATCCGGTCACCGATCATTCGGTGCGGGTTGCCGCGGCGGCGTCGGCACGGGCGGTAGCTGATCGCGCAGAGGTGGGCCGCACTTCGCGTGACGAAGCGCGTCGCTGGGCTGAGGAAGCCGTACGGACTATTTATCGTTTCGACGTGCGCTCGCCGCAGGAGTATCAGTCGAGCCATGTGCCTGGATTTCGCAGTGCACCGGGCGGACAGCTTGTGCAGGAGACCGATATGTTTGCGCCGGTGCGCGGCGCCCGCGTGATTCTCGCGGACAGCGACGGCGTGCGTGCCAATATGACCGCTTCCTGGCTCGCGCAGATGAACGTCGAGGTGTACGTCGTCGACGGCCTGACGGCGGCCGACTTCACGGAGGAGGGTGCGGCGCCCGTCGTGAGGAACGCAGTGCCGCCGCCTGAGGTCGACGAGATTTCGCCGACGGCGCTTGCAACGTTGCTGCATTCGCCCGGCACCGTAGTGCTGGATTTCACGGCGAGTGCGAACTACGTGAAGCAGCATATCCCCGGGGCGTGGTGGGCGCTGCGGGGAGAACTGGCCGACGCACTGCGCAAGTTGCCGGAGGCGCAACGTTATGTGGTGACCTGCGGGACTAGCGCGCTGGCACGCTTCGCGGCACCGGAACTGGCCGCGCTGACTGGCAAGCCGGTGCAAGTGCTGGCGGGCGGCACCAGCGCGTGGATTGCGGCGGGTCTGCCCGTCGAGAGCGGTGAGACGCACCTCGCTTCGCCGCGGATTGATCGTTACCGGCGTCCTTACGAGGGCACCGATAACGCCCGCGAAGCGATGAATGCGTATCTGGAGTGGGAGTACGGGCTAGTGGCGCAACTAGCGCGTGATGGCACACATGGGTTTCATGTGATCTGAGCGATGCCGGGTTCGATCCGCGCGGGCTTCGCGCAGAGGTGACGAAGGGCGCACCCACGAAGGCGGTGGTTGCGCCCTTTGCGTTCAGGCCGCGCGTTGCTGCAAACGTACGGTCTTGAATTGCCGCTCGACGGCGGCGCCGAAGCGCTCCACGGGCTGCTGTAGTTTGCCGAGCACGCGCGGATGCACGAGCCAGATATCGATCAGCGGCTTGAAGTCGCTCAGCGTGAGCACATCGAGTGCGGCCTCATGACGGCTCGCCTGCAGCAAAGGTAGCGGCACGAGGCCGAGACCATTGCCACCAGCGACGAGTTGCAGTTGCAGTTCCGTGCCGAGTGTCTCCAGATTCAGCTTCAGCGCGAGGCCAAGGCCGGTCAACGCGCGCTGCAGACCTTCACGAAACCCGCAGCCATCGGGATTCAGCACCCAGCCGATCGATTGGCACTCCGCCAGCGTGTGGACGCGCTTTTTAAGCGCGCCTTTGGGGGCGACGACCGCCAGCTTGACGCGTCCGAGCGAGCGCGCGGCAAGCGTCTCGGCGAAGGCCTTGTTGGCCGGTAGCAGAATGGCCGCGGCGTCGAGTTCGCCCGCTTCGACCCGTTGCAGCAACTGGCTGCCCCAGCCGCTCGACGCGCTCGCCTGTAGGTCGGGGTAAGCGGCGCGCAATTCGCGCATGGCATCCGGCAACGCGATGTCGGCGATCGTCTGCGCGACACCGAGGCGCAATGTGCCGACAGGTGGCGTGTCGTTGGCAACCAGCTCGCGCAGCACGTCGATCTCACGCTGGATCACGCGGCATTGCTCATACACGACACGTCCCATGGCGGTGGCTTTCAGCGGGCGGGTATTGCGATCGAGCAGATCGACGCCTAGCGCCTCCTCGAAATTCTGCAGCCGGCGCGTGATGGCGGGTTGCGTGAGTCCGAGCGTTTGCGCGGCCTGTTGCAGCGACTGGGCGCGGATGACGGCGACGTAGGCTTCAATATCGTCGATCTTCATGATGAGCGGTGAGATAAGAGGGCAGGCAATCGTGCGGTTGATGATACCTGTAATGCACGTCCTGCATATCGCCAGCGTAGCAACATCCGCATATTTGCTTAGAAGAATAATGCGTTTGTCTTATACAAGTGCGTGCCGTATCGTCGTTGCTGATTCCGGCTTCATGCGCGCCATGTGCAGTGTCAAGGCACCGTAACGGGTGCTTTGCAGAAGCGCTCACTGATCCGCAACGAACGATATGACGACCACACGTTCTCTTTCTCCCCTGTCCCTCGCACAGATCGCGTCTCTTGCAGCGCCGCGCTTTCGTCGCGCGCTCGCCAAAGTGCTCGCTCGCGCGGTATTGGCGCTCCCGGCAGCGGGCTTCATGTCATGGGCGAGCATGGCGTGCGCCGCGGACCTGCCCGTGCTCAAAGTAGGCGACCAGTCGCTGCAGACGCGCGGCATTCTCGAAGCGTCGGGCCAACTGAAGGATTTGCCGTACCAGATCGAGTGGTTCAACTTTCCTGCCGCGCAGCCGCTGGGCGAGGCATTGAACGCGGGAGCCGTGGATGTCGGCGGCCTCGGCGATGCGCCGCTGGTGTTTGCGCTTGCGGCGGGCGCCCAGGTACGCGCCGTCGCCGCGACCCGCTCGCATCCCGTCGACCTTGCGATTGTCGTCAACGAGCATTCGCCGTTGACCGATGTGGCGAGCCTGAAGGGCAAGCGCATCGCCACGACGCGTGGCTCGATTGGCCACTTCCTTGCGCTGGCGGCGCTGAAAAAGGCCAATATTCCGCTGTCCGACGTCACGTGGGTGTTTCTCGCCCCCGCCGATGCCAAGGCCGCACTCGCCTCAGGCAGCGTGGATGCGTGGTCCGTGTGGGACCCGTACACGGCGCTCGGCGAATCCCGCGATCATGATCGTATCCTCGCCAATGGTGTCGGTTTATCGGAAGGGCTGAGCTATCAGGTCGCCACCGATCGCGCGATCGCGGGCAAACGCGCGGTACTGGCGGACTTTTTGCGGCGCGTGGCGCTCGGTCAGCAGTGGGCCTTGTCGCATCCGGATGAGGTTGCGGCGATGCAATCGCGCGTGACCGGCTTGCCGCCCGATGTGCTGAAAACCGTCTATCAGCGTGGCCAGGTGCATCCGGTCGCCATCGACGACAGCGTGATCGCCGCACAGCAACGCACCGCCGACACCTACGAAGCCGCCAACGTCATCCCAACGCACCTGAATGTGCGTGCGAGCTTCGACCGCAGTTTTCCTTTGCCATAAGCCGCAATGCGAAATCTGCAATCCGCAATCGGTAAGCATGCCTGATAATTTATCGGACTTACCTGAGTGCACCGCCCCGGAGTTTCTATGAACGCCCCAGATGTTGATGTTGGCCTCGCGCGCGCTGCGACGCGCGGCCACCCACCGCTCGCTAGCGACGCGTTCGACGCCTTGCTCGCCCAGCTCACCGCCGAGTTCGCCGCGAGCGCTGAAGCGTACGACCGCAGCGCCGAATTTCCGCACGCCAATCTGGCGCGCCTGCACGAATATGATTTGCTCTCGCTGACGGTGCCGACGGCACTCGGCGGCGGGGGCGCGAGCTTGCCGCAGGCCTTGAAAGCGGTGCGTGCGGTGGCACGCGGCGAGCCGTCGACGGCGCTCGTGCTCGTCATGCAGTATCTGTTTCATCACCGTCTGCAGAGCAATCCGCGATGGCCTCGCGACTTGCGTGAACGCGTCGCCGTGGAAGCGGTACGCGACGGCGCGCTGATCAATTCATTGCGCGTCGAGCCCGAGCTGGGCACGCCTGCACGTGGCGGTCTGCCGGGCACACTCGCCACCCGCAGCGGCGACGGTTGGGTCATCAACGGCAGCAAGCTGTATTCGACCGGTAGCCCCGGCTTGACCTGGCTGGCGGTGTGGGCGCGCAGCGACGAGACGCCGCCACGCGTCGGCGTCTGGCTGGTACGGCGCGACACGCCGGGGGTGCGGGTCGGGGCGCTGTGGAATCATCTCGGCATGCGCGCGACCGGCAGCCACGAAATCATCTTCGATAACGTCTTCGTGCCGGCCGCGCATGCCGTGGATATCCAGCTGCCCGGCGAGCCCGGCGCCGGCCTGGACGCGCTGGGTGTAGCGTGGATGAGCGTGCTCCTCTCGGCGGTGTACGACGGCGTGGCGCGAGCGGCCCGCGACTGGTTCGCCGACTGGGCCGCAACGCGCGCGCCCGCCAATCTCGGCGCGCCGCTTGCGAGCCTCGCGTCGTTTCAGCAAACGCTCGGCCGCATCGATGCGCTGCTGTTCAGCAACCGCGTGTTGCTCGATGCGACGGCGCACGCTGAGCGGGTCGCACTCGACGAGGCGCTGCTCGTCAAATATACGGTGACGAATCAGGCGATCGAAGCCGTGCAGATCGCCATCGAGGCCAGCGGTAATCCGGGGCTGAGCCGCGACAATCCGCTCGAGCGCCACTATCGCGATGTGCTGTGCGCGCGCATCCATACGCCGCAAAACGACTCGGTGCTGCAGGGCGCCGGACGCACGGCGTTCGCAAACCGCTGACGGTAATTTCGCCGCGGCGGCACCGGTTCACGCGTTGGTTGCCATCGCAACGAGGGAGGCATTCTGCAGCCGCGCGCGAGATTCAATCCTCAGCCTATTCGGTGTAAACGCTGGCTCGCCTAATCCCCGCAATGCGTCTAAATTATCGGCACCTGGGCAAGATAGTCGAGGGACCAGACGGCCGTGTGCAGCGGTCTGTCCCGGGCGAGAGCGCATGATCAGTGGCCGACGGCGGCTGATTGCTTCGTTCGGAGTTGGACCGCTGCGTGTCGTCCGCTGTAGGTCGTTCGTCATGTGCTTACCCTCGCGGGTCCTCAGTTCTCTATCGTCAGCTGTGGGTAGTTTTTAGCAGCTGTTTCCGTGCCTTTTCCCGTTGCCTCCCGCCTCTAGCACGAACGGCGCATTGCACTGCGTCGTTGCTGTGCTGTTCCTTGGCCTCGTTGTCTGCTCGGGCGTTACTGCCCGCCTCGCTGCGCGCGCCTCCCCGGTTTTGCTATCCTGTCGTTCAACCTTCATACAACGGACTGCATCCCAACCCCACAGATGGCTTCGAGCTTCCGATTGCTTATCGTCGCCGTGCTGGCCGCATCGCTCGCGCTGGCAGGGTGCGACGACCAACAGGGCCAACGTGCTGTGCAAAAACTCAAGGATTTCTTCAATGCCGTCAAGCCGGACGCGTTGTTGCTGAAAGGCCTCACGCCCGGCGTCACGACGGAAGAGCAGATTCGCAGCCAGATGGGCAAGCCGGAAACCGAGCGCACCTTCACCGACGGTTCCAAACGCCTTGAGTATCCGCGCGGTCCGCAAGGGCTCAATACCTACATGGTCGACATCGACCGCGACGGCAAGCTGCAAGCCATCACTCAGGTGCTGACCGCGGCCAATTTCGCGAAAATCCAGCTGGGCATGAGCGAAGACGAGGTGCGGCGGCTGCTCGGCAAGCCGGGGCAGGTCGCCGTGTTTCCGCTCAAGCCGGAAACCGTCTGGAGCTGGAAGTGGCGCGAGGGCGGCGTGACCGAAGAGGGCATCTTCAATGTGCACTTCGATGCGTTTCATAGGGTCTATACGACATCGCGTTCAGACGTAATACGCGGACGATAAGGAGAAAACATGCTGCGGCGACGTCCTCATTCGCGCATTGGTCTCGTACTGGGCGGCGGCGCCGCACGAGGCTGGGCGCATATCGGCGCAATCCGCGCGCTGCATGATGCCGGCATCAAGCCGGACGTGGTATGCGGTACTTCGATCGGCGCGCTGATCGCGGCAGTCTATGCGAACGGCGATCTCGACTGGCTCGAGGAATGGGTGGCGCGCCTGACCTGGCAGACGGTGGTGCGCCTGCTGGATCTGCGCATTTCCGGTGGTCTGTTCGGTGGCCGTAAGGTGATCCAGGTATTCGCCAACCGGTTCAACGGCCGCGAGATCAGCGAGTTGAATATGCCCTTCGCGGCGGTGGCGACCGAGCTCGATTCGGGCCGCGAAACCTGGTTGCAGGACGGCAGCGTGGTGGATGCGGTGCGCGCGTCGATTGCGATTCCGGGCATCTTCACGCCGGTCTGGCATAACGGCGTATGGCTCGTGGATGGCGGCCTGAGCAATCCGGTGCCGGTGTCGGTGGCGCGCGGCATGCGCGCCGATTGCGTGATCGCCGTGGATCTGAACAACGATATTCTCAATGGCCGCGATTTCGGCGGCATCACCGCCGCTGCGCCGGCGCTAGATCCAGATGCACCTCCGCCAGGCTCGCTGCGCAAAAACGGCAAGCCGTGGCCACGCTGGCTTGCGCCGGCCGATGACGTCGTGTCGACCGACGTGCGCGTGGCGCCGCCGCCGAGCGCGCGGGTGCCGTCGATGCTGAGTTCGGTCGCGCAGAGCATCGACATCATGCAGGTGCGCATCACGCGCAGCCGTCTGGCGGGTGAGCCGGCTGACATCCTGATTCAGCCGCGCCTGGGCGGCATGGGGATTTTCGATTTCCATCGTGCCGCGCCCGCGATTGCGGAAGGGCGGGCGGCGGTTGAGCACATGCTGCCGGCGATTCGCTCCCGGCTAGGGATCGAATGATCCGTTCGGGCGGTGAAGGGCGGGCGCCTTAAACCTTAAAGGCCGCCCGTATTCTTCGACGCGATCACCCGGCAAATCCGCTTGCCCGAGCTTTCGCTGGTCGCGTCTTCGAACAGCAAAATCGCGCAATCGATCAGCGCGTCCACCACGAGCTTCGGTTCGAACGCAGCGTAAAGACGGCCATCCGGCTGTCGCATATCCTCGCCCTCGGTCACGCGCCACGACAGATACAGCACGCCATTGGGCCGCAGAAGGCGCCGCAGGTTATCGACGGCCAAAGGAATCGACTCGGCCGGCAAATGCATGATCACCGTCTCGCAGACGACGTTATCGAAGCGCTCGTCGATCTCCGCGAGTTCCGGCAGCGTGGCCTCGCGAAACACAATCTCGGGATGCAGGCGGCGCGCTTCGGCCAGCAAGGCGGTGGATGCATCGAAGCCGCACACGCGATAATCGTGCGCGGCGAGCCATGCTGCGTCGCGCCCATTGCCGCAACCGATCTCGGCGGTCGTGCCTTGCGGCACCAGATGCGTTTCCAGCAGCGCGTAGAGGTCGTTCGGCGGCGGCTGGTCGAGCCATTCCTGACTGTAACGGGCGGCGTCCCTTGCATAGGCGTCGAGCGTCGTGGAATCGTAACGGGATGTCATGGCGCTGAGCCCCCTCAAGAAAACGCCGGGCCGTCGCTCTATCCGGCGTAAGCACCCCGCGCCACCGCAGTGTAGCGGGGTTTGCCCTGGTCGTGACGCCAAAACGCGCTGCGGCGCGCGCCATAGCGTCTATCGAAAAAGCGACCCGAAACTTGCTAAATCGCGGCGTGGACTCGCGTGGTCCGGTGGCGCTTACAAACACATATCACCTACTGGAACAAGGGTCTTGCGCGCTCAATGGACTGAAACGTCCAATGTTGCGTCGCAACATGCCGCAGGCTGCCTGTTTGAGCAAATCAATTTCGCTTGCGAGTATCCGCGCCATGCCTGCCGGATGGCCTGCAACGGCCGCGCTATCCATGCGCCGCCAGACCCCTTGCAAACCTGGATGGAGACAAACGTGGTCCTTTACGGCTTTGGTCCGGTGCTCCTCGCCGGTACGATCCAGACAATCGAGCTGTCGGTCCTGTCGCTCGCGGCCGCGGTCCTGCTCGGGCTGGCCGGTGCGGCGGCGAAGCTCTCCTTGAACCGGCCGCTGCGCATGATCGGCACGGCGTATACGACGCTGATCCGCTCGGTGCCCGATCTCGTGCTGATGCTGCTGTTGTTCTACAGCATCCAGATCGGGGTCAACAACCTGACCGACGCACTGAATCTGCCGCAGTTCGACATCGATCCGTTCGTGGCCGGCGTGATCACGCTGGGCTTTATTTACGGCGCGTACTTCACTGAGACGTTCCGCGGCGCCTTCCTCGCGGTGCCGCGCGGCCAGCTCGAAGCCGGTGCGGCTTACGGCATGAGCGGGGTGCGTGTGTTCACCCGCATCCTCTTTCCGCAGATGATGCGTTTCGCACTGCCGGGCATCGGCAACAACTGGCAGGTGCTGGTTAAGGCGACCGCGCTGGTGTCGATCATCGGCCTCGCCGACGTCGTCAAGGCGGCCCAGGACGCCGGCAAAAGCACCTTCAACATGTTTTTCTTCATCCTCATCGCCGCGCTCATCTACCTCGCGATCACCACGATGTCGAACCTCGTGCTGATCTGGCTGGAGCGGCGTTATTCGATTGGCGTGCGGCACGCGGAGCTGTGAGATAGACCATGATCGAGATCCTTTCCCAATTCGGCCGGGCCTTCCTCTACTGGGACGGCCAGCGTCTGTCCGGCCTCGCCGTGACCCTGTGGCTGCTGGTGGCGTCGATCGGCATCGGCTTTGTCTGCGCGATTCCGCTGGCGGTGGCGCGGGTGTCGAAGAAGCGCTGGCTGTCGACGCCGGTGCGTTTCTACACCTATGTGTTTCGCGGCACGCCCTTGTATGTGCAGTTGCTGCTGATCTATACCGGCATGTACAGCCTCGAGTTCGTGCGCTCGCATCAACTGCTCGACGCGTTCTTCCGCAGCGGTTTCCATTGCGCTATTCTCGCGTTCGCGCTGAACACCTGCGCCTATACGACCGAGATTTTCGCCGGGGCGATCCGTTCGACCTCGCACGGAGAAGTGGAAGCGGCACGGGCCTACGGGATGAGCTGGTTCACCATGTATCGCCGCATCATCCTGCCGTCCGCGCTGCGTCGCGCGCTGCCGTTGTACAGTAACGAAGTGATCCTGATGCTGCACGCCACCACGGTTGCGTTCACGGCGACCGTGCCGGACATCCTGAAGGTGGCGCGCGATGCCAATTCGGCCACGTACGACTCGTTTAGCGCATTCGGTATCGCGGCGCTGATCTATCTTGTTGTATCGTTCGCGCTGGTGGCGCTGTTCCGGCGCGCCGAGCGGCACTGGCTGGCGTATCTGGCGGCGCGGCCGCGTTGAGCGGCGGGTTTTGCTGCGGTTCACCCCGTCACCGCTGTCATAGGGCGGGTCTGTAGACGGATCTGTATTCACCTTGGGAGAGCGACTTGCTCCACACGACTCAAACTGAAGCCTGCAAGCTCGCCGTGCAGGACATCCACAAGCGCTATGGCGATAACGAAGTGCTCAAGGGCGTATCGCTGAACGCCAACAAGGGCGACGTGATCAGCATCATCGGCGCGAGCGGGTCGGGTAAGAGCACGTTCCTGCGCTGCATCAACTTCCTGGAACGGCCGAACGCCGGCCAGATCGTCGTGGACGGCGAGACGGTGCGCACCAAGGCCGATCGCAGCGGCAATCTGGAAGTGGCCGATCACAAGCAGCTGCAACGCATCCGCACGAAGCTCGCGATGGTGTTCCAGCACTTCAACTTGTGGGCGCACATGAACGTGATCGAGAACATCATCGAAGCGCCGGTTCATGTGCTTGGCCTGTCGCGCCGCGAAGCCGAGGAGCGTGCTCGCGAGTATCTGGAGAAGGTGGGTCTCGCGCCGCGTCTGGAAAAGCAGTATCCGTCGCATTTGTCGGGCGGCCAGCAGCAGCGTGTGGCGATTGCCCGCGCGCTGGCCATGAATCCGGATGTGATGCTGTTCGACGAGCCGACTTCCGCGCTCGACCCGGAACTGGTCGGCGAAGTGCTGAAGGTGATGCAGAAGCTCGCCGAAGAGGGCCGTACGATGATCGTCGTCACCCATGAAATGGGTTTCGCGCGCAACGTGTCGAATCATGTGATGTTCCTGCATCAGGGGCGTACCGAGGAAGAGGGCGTGCCTGCCGAGGTGCTGACCTCGCCGCGCAGCGAACGCCTCAAGCAGTTCCTCTCCGGCAGCCTCAAGTAACGCGGCCGCCGCGCTCCGCATCGCACCCGCTGATGGCCCGACCGTCCAGTCCGACCCGCACCACGCAGGTGGCAATCGTTGCATTGCCGCCGGTGTCGATGTCGGGCGTCGGGCCGATTGTCGATGCGCTCAATCTCGCCAATGAAATCGACGGCCGCGCGCTGTACCGCTGGCAGGTATGCTCGTGGGACGGCCGGCCCGTGCAGCTCGCCGGGGGCGCTCAATGGCCCGCAGATGCGGCGTTCGGCGACGCCATCTCGTGCGACTGGCTGATCATCGTCAGCGAGCGTTTCCAGCAGTTTGCCGATTACCGGCTGTTCCTCGCGAGCCTGTCGCGGGTCGGTCAGCGCACGCCGCTTGTCACCGGCATCCATCATGGGGTCTGGTGGCTCGCGATGGCGGGCCAACTGTCTGGCTATCGCGTGAGCGTCAACTGGGAAACCTACCAGCAGTTCTCCGAGCAGTTCGAGCGCTCGATCGTCACCCAGCAGATCTTCGAAATCGACCGCGATCGCGCCACCTGTGCGGGTGGCCAGGCGACCGTCGACTTCATGCTGGCGATGATCGCGCGCGAGCACGGTCCCGAACTAGCCGATCGTATCGCCGATACGCTCGGCGTCGGCGTGCTGCGCGCCGGTGAGGAACGTCAGCGGATTCCGTTCGTGACGGCGCCGGGCGAGCGCCATCCGCGCCTGAACGACGCGTTGTTGCTGATGGAAGCGAATATCGAAGATCCGCTGACCAGCGATGAAATCGCCGGTCTGGTCGGCGTGTCGCGGCGGCAGTTGGAGCGCCTGTTTCGCCAATACCTCGGCTCGATGCCGTCCAAATACTACCTGGGGCTGCGTCTGTCGAAGGCGCGCACGCAATTGCAGCGCACCAGCAAATCGGTGGTGCAGATCAGTCTCGCGTGCGGGTTTTCGTCGGCGGCGCACTTTTCGAACGCTTATCGCGAGCGTTTTGGCGTGACGCCGCGCGAGGATCGCCGCAACTGGATCGAAAAACAGACCGGCGCGACCGGCAGCGCGGCGAGTGAGCCGCGACCGGCGGCACTGATCGAACGCCCTGATGAAACGGAGCGCTAGCCGTCCGCGGCGCCAAATACCGCCGTGCGCGACGACAAGCCCGATAGAACCCGTCGCGTATGCGCAAGACGTTTCGCCCGTGGTTTCCTACACTAACGCTATACCTGTTACCTGTAACGAGGATTTGCCATGAACGACAACGACCTGACTGTGACGCGCCAGACTTTCGACGAAGTGATGGTGCCGGTGTTCTCGCCCGCCGCCTTCGTGCCGGACCGCGGTCTCGGGTCGCGCGTCTGGGATACGCAGGGCCGCGACTATATCGACTTCGCCGGCGGCATTGCCGTGACGGCGCTCGGTCATGCGCACCCGGAACTGCTGAAAGTGCTGAGCGAGCAGGGCAGCAAGCTGTGGCACATTGGTAACGGTTACACCAACGAGCCGGTGCTGCGCCTTGCCAAACGTCTCGAAGACCTGACTTTCGCCGACCGCGCGTTCTTCGCCAACTCCGGCGCGGAAGCCAACGAAGCGGCGCTGAAACTGGCGCGCCGCGTCGCCTTCGACCGTCATGGCATCGAGAAGGACGAAATCATCTCGTTCACGCAGTCGTTCCATGGCCGCACGTTCTTTACGGTCAGTGTCGGTGGCCAGCCGAAGTACTCGGAAGGCTTCGGTCCGGTGCCGCAAGGCATCGTGCATCTGCCGTACAACGATATCGAAGCTGCCCGCAAGGCGATCGGTGCAAAGACCTGTGCGGTGATCGTCGAGCCGATCCAGGGCGAAGGCGGCGTGATCCCGGCGGATCCGGCGTTCCTCAAAGCGCTGCGCGAAGCCTGCGACCAGCACGGCGCACTGCTGATTTTTGATGAGGTACAAACGGGTGTAGGCCGCAGCGGCTATTTCTACGCGTACCAGGACACGGGCGTGACGCCGGACATCCTGACCACGGCGAAAGCGCTCGGCAACGGTTTCCCGATCGGTGCAATGCTGACCACCAAAGAACTCGCTGCGCACTTCAAGGTGGGCGTGCACGGCACCACGTACGGTGGCAACCCGCTCGGCGCCGCGATTGCGGAGAAGGTGGTCGAATTGATCAGCGATCCGAAGGTGCTCGAAGGCGTGCGTTCGCGTAGCGAGGCGCTGAAGGGACAACTGGCGAAGCTCAACGAGCGCTTTGGCCTCTTCAAGGAAGTGCGCGGCAAAGGCCTGTTGATCGGCGCGGAGCTGACCGACGCGTTCAAGGGCCGTGCGAAAGATTTCGTCACTGCGGCGGGTCAGCACGGCGTGATCATGCTGATGGCGGGTCCGGACGTGCTGCGCTTTGTGCCGTCGCTGATCATGCCGCTGGACGATATGTACGAAGGCTTCGCGCGCCTCGCGAAGGCGATCGAAGCGGTGGTCGCCACGGCGGAAGCGCCGGCACGCTGAGCCGCGCAGCCGGCCTCGCACCTGCACTACCGCCTGGATCACCGCTTGCATCACCTCTAACCACTGGAACGACGATGCTCTTCGTACGCCCCGGCCGCCTCGCCGATCTCGATGCGCTCGAACACATGGCGCGCACGGCTCAGCCCGTGCTGCACTCGCTGCCGCATGACCGTCGTGCGCTCGAAGCGCGCGTCGCGCTGTCGGAGGACTCGTTTCGTGCGGAAGTCGATTTTCCGGGCGAGGAGTTCTATCTGTTCGTGCTCGAAGACAGCGAGACCGGCAAGCTGCTGGGCACGGCGAGCATCGTTGCGGCCGCCGGTTACTCGGAACCGTTCTACGCGTTTCGCAACGACGCGTTGATTCATGCGTCACGCGAGCTGCATGTGAATCGCAAGATTCACGCGTTGACCATGTCGCACGAACTCACCGGCAAGAGCCGGCTGGCGGGTTTTTACATTGACCCGTCACTGCGTGGCGACGCCGCGGCGCATCTGATGTCCCGCGCGCGGATGATGTATATCGCCGCGAACCGCAAGCGCTTCACGTCCGAGGTGTTCTCGCTGTTGCTGGGCGTGACGGATGAGCAGGGCGTGTCGCCGTTCTGGGAAGCGGTGGGTCGAAAGTTTTTTGGCCGCAATTTCGCCGACATCGAAATCGAATCGGGCGGCCGCAGCCGGACCTTTATCGCCGAAGTGATGCCGAGCTATCCGGTTTACGTGCCGCTTTTGCCGGAGTCGGCGCAACGCGTGCTGGGCGAGCCGGACGAGAAGGCCTTGCTCGCGTATGAGATTCACCTTGAAGAAGGCTTCGAGACGGACCGCTTCGTCGATATCTTTGATGCGGGTCCGGTGTTGACTGCGCAGATCGACCGCAGTGCCTGTGTCACGCGCAATGAAACGCGTGCGGTGCATGAGACCGGCGGCGCTCAAGCAGGGGTCGGCCACCACGGCGCCACGTATTTGATCGCCAGCAACCGCGCGGGCGACTTCCGCTGCGTGCTGGCCGACTTGCCTGCGGAAAAGAATGCAGGTGCGCCCTTGCCGCAAGTGGTGCGCGCGGCGCTCGGCGTGCAGGACGGCGACGCGGTGCGCTGCGTGCCGCTGCATCAGCAGGAAGAACAGCCGGATGACCTTTCGGGAGAAGCACAATGATCGTCGTTCGCGTCGTGCAGACGGGCGATGTGGACGCGCTCGTCGCGCTCGCTCAGGAGACCGGTCCCGGTCTCACCACCTTCAAGCCGGATCGCGATGCACTCGCGGCGCGCGTCGCGCGCTCGCGTCGCACGATGGAAGACAAGGCCGCGCCGCATGAGGCCGGTTATTTCTTCGTGATGGAAGACACGGCAACGGGCGATGTGGCGGGCGTGTGCGGCATTGAAACGTCGGTGGGCCTGGAGCAGCCGTTCTACAACTATCGCGTGAGCACGGTTGTGCATGCGAGCCAGGACCTCGGCATCTGGACGCGGATGCATGCGCTCAATATCTCACACGACCTGACCGGCTACGCGGAAGTGTGCTCGCTGTTCCTGAGCCCGCGGTATCGCACGAGCGGGGTAGGTGGGCTGCTGTCGCGCTCGCGCTTCATGTTTCTCGCGCAGTTCCGCGAGCGGTTTCCGCAGCGTCTGTGTGCCGAGTTGCGCGGGCATTTCGACGCGAACGGCACCTCGCCGTTCTGGCGCGCAGTCGGCTCGCATTTCTATCAGATCGATTTCAATGCAGCGGACTATCTCAGCTCGCATGGCCGCAGGGCATTTCTCGCTGAGCTGATGCCGCGCTATCCGGTTTACGTCGAACTGTTGCCGCAGGAGGCGCAGGATTGCGTTGGCCTCACGCATAGCGACACGATCCCGGCACGTCGCATGCTCGAATCCGAAGGGCTGCGCTACGAGAACCACGTCGATATTTTCGATGCGGGTCCGGTGCTGGAATGCCATATCGCCGACTTGCGCACGGTGCGCGAGAGCGTGGTGGTGCCGGTCGAAATCCTCGCGCTGGGTGCCTCGCCCGCGCCGCAGGATGGACCGAAGTCACTGGTGTCGAATACCTCGCTGGGCGATTTCCGCGTCGGCGCCGCCGCGGGCGTGCCGCAGGACGGCGTGTTCCGTCTGACGGCAGAAGAGGCTGCGGCACTCGACGTGAAGGCAGGCGACCCGGTACGGGTGCTGCCGCTGAAACACAAACAAGGATGATCATGACCGAGCTTTTCATCGACGGCGAATGGGCCGCCGGCACAGGACACGTATTCGCCTCGCGCAACCCCGGTACGGGCGCGACGGTATGGGAAGGCCATAGCGCATCCGCAGACGACGTTGATCGCGCTGTGCGTAGCGCACGCCGTGCGTTTGCGACATGGTCGGCGTTGAGCCTTGATGAGCGCTGCGCTATCGTGCGCCGCTTCGCTGCATTGTTGACCGAGCGCAAGGAAGCGATTGCCGAAGCGATTGGCCGCGAAACGGGCAAGCCGCTGTGGGAAGCACGCACGGAAGTCGCGTCGATGGCGGCCAAGGTCGAGATTTCGATTCAGGCCTACAACGAGCGCACCGGCGAAAGGCGCGCGGCGATGGCCGAT
The DNA here is from genome assembly GCF_050436665.1 of Paraburkholderia sp. EB58. NCBI lineage: Bacteria > Pseudomonadati > Pseudomonadota > Betaproteobacteria > Burkholderiales > Burkholderiaceae > Paraburkholderia > Paraburkholderia sp. EB58. Next base: position 30,297 of record NZ_JBNDMQ010000056.1, read on the forward strand.
GGGACTGCTGTGTTGCGGCACCGTCCGCATGGCGTGGTGGCCGTGTTTGGGCCGTATAACTTCCCGGGCCATCTGCCGAACGGACACATCGTGCCGGCGCTGATCGCGGGTAACGCGGTGGTGTTCAAGCCGTCGGAACTGGCGCCGGGCGTGGCCCGTGCGACCGTCGAAGTGTGGCGCGAAGCCGGCTTGCCGGCAGGCGTGCTGAACCTCGTGCAAGGCGAGAAGGACACCGGCATTGCATTGGCGAATCACCGGCAGATCGACGGTCTGTTTTTCACCGGCAGCTCGGACACCGGCACGCTGCTGCACAAGCAGTTTGGCGGCCGTCCGGAGATCGTGCTGGCGCTGGAGATGGGCGGCAACAATCCGCTTGTCATCGGACCGGTGGCGGATCTCGATGCAGCGGTGCATCACACGATTCAATCGGCGTTTCTGTCGGCGGGGCAGCGCTGCACCTGTGCGCGACGCATCTTCGTACCGAACGAGGCTTTCGGCGACCGCTATATCGAGCGCCTCGTGGAGGTGACCTCACGCATCACAGTGGGCGAATACAACGCCGAACCGCAGCCGTTCATGGGCGCGGTGATTTCAGCGCGTGCTGCGCAGCGTCTCGTTCAGGCGCAGGCTCAGTTGCTCGAAGCCGGCGCGAAGTCGCTGTTGACGATGGAGCAGCGTGACCCGCAACTCGGCTTTGTCACACCGGCGATTCTCGACGTGACCGGCGTGCAGGATCTGCCCGACGAAGAGCACTTCGGACCGCTCGCGCAGATCGTCCGTTATGCTAACTTTGACGAGGCCATCGAACGCGCCAACGATACGGAATTCGGCCTCTCCGCCGGTCTGCTCGCCGACGACGAAGCGCTGTGGACGCATTTCCAGCGTTCGATTCGCGCCGGCATCGTCAACTGGAACCGGCCGACCAACGGTGCGTCGTCCGCGGCGCCGTTCGGCGGCACGGGACGCTCGGGCAACAACCGTCCGAGCGCGTATTACGCCGCCGACTACTGCGCCTACCCGATGGCTTCCGTCGAAAGCGCGCAACTGCAAATGCCCGCGAGCGTGTCGCCGGGCCTTCATTTCTGAGGATCGACGATGCAAGCCACTGAAGCCAATTTCGACGGGCTCGTCGGTCCGACGCACAACTACGCCGGGTTGTCGTTCGGCAACGTGGCGTCGCAGAACAACGAGAAGTCCGTCGCCAATCCGAAGGCCGCTGCGAAGCAGGGCCTGCGCAAGATGAAGCAGCTTGCCGACCTCGGTTTTCATCAAGGCGTGCTGCCGCCGCAGGAACGGCCGTCGATGCGTCTGTTGCGTGAGCTCGGTTTTTCCGGCGACGACGCCACAGTGATCGCACGGGTCGCGAAAGACGCGCCTGAGCTGCTCGCCGCAGCCAGTTCTGCCTCGGCAATGTGGACCGCGAATGCGGCGACGGTGAGCCCCTCCGCTGACACGCACGACGGCCGGGTGCATTTCACGCCCGCGAATCTGTGCAGCAAGCTGCACCGTGCGATCGAACACGAATCGACGCGCGGCACGCTGCGCGCGATCTTCGCGGACCAGGAACGTTTCGCCGTGCATGAAGCGCTGCCTGGCACGCCGGCACTCGGCGACGAAGGCGCGGCCAATCACACGCGTTTCTGTGCAGAATATGGCGTACATGGCGTGGAATTCTTCGTCTACGGCCGCAGCGAATATCGCCGCGGACCGGAGCCGAAGCGCTTTCCGGCGCGGCAGACCTTCGAGGCGAGCCGTGCAGTCGCGCAGCGTCATGGCCTCGCCGAAGCGGCCACGGTCTATGCGCAGCAAAATCCCGATGTGATCGACGCGGGCGTGTTCCACAACGACGTGATCGCGGTCGGCAATCGCAATACGCTGTTCTGCCATGAACTCGCGTTCGTCGAGCAGAAAGCGGTGTACGACGATCTGCGCGCGAAGCTGGCCAGGCTCGATGCGAAGTTCGATGTGATCGAAGTGCCGGACGCGCAAGTGAGCGTGTCGGATGCTGTGACTTCGTATCTGTTCAACAGCCAGTTGCTCACGCGTCCCGACGGCAAACAGGTGCTGGTGGTGCCGCAGGAATGCCGTGAGAACGAGCGCGTCGGCGCATATCTGGGTAGCTTGACCTCGCGTAGCGGCCCGATCGACGACGTGCTCGTGTTCGATCTGCGCGAGAGCATGAAGAACGGTGGCGGCCCGGCTTGCCTGCGTCTGCGGGTGGTGTTGAGCGAGGCGGAACGGGCAGCGGTCACGCCCGGCGTGTGGATCAACGATGCGCTGTTCGGCCGACTCGACGCGTGGATCGAAAAGCACTACCGCGATCGTCTCGCGCCGGCTGACCTGACCGATCCGAGCCTGCTGCTCGAATCGCGCACGGCACTTGATGAACTGACGCAGATTCTCGGCCTGGGATCGCTGTATGACTTCCAGCGCTGAGCAGGGCATGAACGCGCTACTGAGCGATTTTCTCGCGTATACGCTGGCGGGCACACGTCCGGCAGAGAGTGAGGCGCAGGGCGTCTGCGCGAGCGGCGTCCGGTGGGCCTGGCTGGATGAAGGCATCCTGCAACTGGAGCCCGCTGCGGCAGCGGGTGGCGGCGTGCGTAGCGTGCTCGCCTCCGCAGGCGTGCATGGCGACGAAACCGCACCGATCGAATTGTTGTCGCAACTGGTGCGCGATATCGCAGAAGGGCAGGCTACCCTTGCATGCCGCTTGCTCGTGATACTGGGTAACGTCGGCGCAATGCGCTCTGCGTGCCGCTATCTCGACGACGATCTGAATCGCCTCTTCAGCGGCCGGCATGCACAGGTGCCGCACAGTCATGAAGCGCCGCGTGCCGCAGCATTGGAGCGCGCGGCGACGCAGTTCTTCGCGGGCACTTCATACGCGCCCGGTGCGCGCTGGCATATCGACATGCATACGGCAATCCGCGCGTCGGTGTTCGAGCAGTTTGCGCTGCTGCCGCATACCGGTGCGCCGCTCTCGCGTGCGATGTTCGAATGGCTGCGCGATGCATCCATTGCCGCCGTGCTGCTGCACACCACGAAGGGCAATACGTATTCGCATTTCACCGCGCAAGTGTGCGGTGCAGAGGCCTGCACGCTCGAACTCGGTAAAGTGCGGCCGTTCGGCCAGAATGACTTGACGCGCTTTGCCGGCACGGATAAAGCACTACGTCATCTGCTGGCAGGCGTCGAAGGCGATGCGGCGCCGCCGCTGCCGCGCGTGTTCACCGTGATCGATCAGATCACGAAGCAAAGCGATGCGTTCGAATTGCTGGTCGCCGCGGACGTGGCGAATTTCACGCCGTTCGAGCAGGGCACTTTGCTCGCGCGCGATGGCGACTATCGCTACACGGTACGCCACGAACAAGAGCGCATCGTGTTTCCGAATCCCACGGTGAAGCCGGGCTTGCGCGCCGGTTTGCTGGTGCTCGAGACGACGCAGGAAACGCTGGCTGCGCTTGCCTGAGCGAGCCGCTGCGGTCCGATTCGATGCACGCGGCATTTCGCTCGCCGCGTGCATCGAACGCTTGCCGATTCGCGACACGAAGTTGCAACTTCGCTGGCCGCCTTCGAACGATTCCACAAGCTCATCACACCACTCCCCCCGCAGCGTCTGCCCGTCGACCCTGTACAATCCCGCCCTCGCGGCTGCTGCGCTGCACCACACCAGCCGCGTGAGTTTGAATCGCAATCATGGCGCAGCAATCATGCAGCGCAGATTCAACTCTGTTTGATTTCATACCAGTAGAGGAAGACAAAGAATGAAAATGAATTGGCGAACCATGGCCGCGCTGGCAGTTTTTGCGTCGGCAACCGCAGCAGCAGGCAACGCGTCGGCAGCCGACATCAAAGAGATCCGCTTTGGCGTCGAGGCGTCGTATGCCCCGTTCGAATCGAAGACGCCGGCGGGCGATCTGCAGGGCTTCGACGTCGATATCGGCAATGCGGTGTGCGCCAAGCTCAAGGCGAAGTGCGTGTGGGTCGAAAATTCGTTCGACGGCCTGATCCCAGCCCTGCAGGCGCGCAAGTTCAACGCAATCAACTCGGACATGACGATCACCGAGCAGCGCCGCGAAGCGATCGACTTCACCGATCCGATCTACACGATCCCCAACCAGATGATCGCGAAGAAGGGCAGCGGCCTGCTGCCGACTGCGGCATCGCTGAAGGGCAAGCATGTGGGCGTGCTGCAAGGCACGATCCAGGAGACCTACGCGAAGGCAATCTGGGCACCGGCCGGTGTCGACGTTGTGCCGTATCAGACACAGGACCAGATCTACGCGGACCTGGCCTCGGGCCGTCTGGATGCCGCGTTCCAGGACGCTGAAGCGGCATCGAAGGGCTTCCTGACCCGTCCGCAAGGAGCGGGCTTCGAATTCGCGGGTCCGGCGGTCAGCGACGCGAAGCTGTTGGGTGGCGGTGTGGGCTTCGGCATTCGCAAGGGCGACAAGCCACTCAAGGACGCGCTCAACGAGGCGCTCAAGGAGTTGAAGGCAGACGGTACGATCGATCGCTTTGCGGCGAAGTACTTCAACGTCAAGGTTGTGCTGAAGTAAGCGACACGTGCATGCGTGTCGCATGACCCATGCAGCTTTGCAGTCACGCAGCAGGACAAACGGCCGCAGATGCGGCCGTTTGACATTGGAGAACCATGATATGCACTGCTCATGAATAATACACGGGTCACATATGCAGCCCTTTTGGCACTACTGCGCGGTGTGGCGGGCGGCTGCTCCCGTGGCTACTTCAGATAATCAAACGCCACTTCACCAAGCCCAAGCGTCAGATCCGCAACCAGATGACGCGCCTCGACAATCTCCAGCACCGGCAATTCGGCCACCGGCGCGAGCGCATGCGGCGAGAGTTGCAGCGAAGCGGGGCCGGTCCATGCGCCCTTGAGGTCGATGTCCTGGAGGTAGTAGCGCACCAGTTCGCAGACGCGCGGCGTTCCGTCGACATGCGGCATAACTTTCAGCAGGAAGTTCGGCGCTTCCAGACGCTTCTTCTGTTGCGCGAGATCGAGCTGGCGATGTTTGTAGCCCATCGTCCCGGTAGCGATACGCACGGGACCGTAATCGAGCGTGCCGACCAGCGTATCCGTGTGCACTTCGAGTACCGGCTTGGCGAGCTTCTTCGGAAAGCCCCACAGTTCGCGGCCACCTGCAATTGGCGGATGGTCGTCGAGATACATCGCCAGCGTGTAGCTGCCGGCGACGCCGTTGTAGGAGACCGGAATTACCTGGCCGCTTTCCGTGTAGTCGCCGAAGCCGGTCGAATCGGGCATACGGATGAACTCGTAGTGCACCAGCGGCTCGCCAACCTGCAGCGGCTCAGGCACGACAGCGCGCAGTTTGTCGGGGTCGGTGCGATACGTGATGATCAGGAATTCCCGGTTGATGAACCGGTAGGGGCCGATCGGGAACGCCGGGCTCGTAATCGGCATGGCGAAGGCATTATCTAGCACGCTTTTGACATCCATGGTTTTTCCTTGGTGGTTAAACGCGGGTTGGAACGCTTCTGCACTGCACAAGAGTATCGTCGATTCACCGGTCGATCGCAGCGTCGAATTGGGAATCGAATATTTTCCAAAAATGGCCGTTGGCCATGCCTGATCGCTGCGGCCTGCGCTAAAATTGTCAAGCGTCGCAAAGCGGCGCCAGGCGGCGTTTGCAGCCGCGCTCCGGGTCAAATTTCGGGCGCGATCACGCCGCATGCCAGAACAGAAAACAGCAATAAGCGCCAGGGCGCTGATCGGGGGAGTGGAATGACCACCATCGAAGTCGACGATCCTAACCGGGGCGGTGCTACGCCTGGCAGGACGGACGGCACACCAGTCTCGGCATGTTTCGCCCGCCAGCCGATTCTCGATCGGGACGGGATGCTATGCGGCTTTGAGCTCAAGCTTCATTGCGTGGACGAAGCGCCGGCAGAAGAAGGCGCGGCGGCCAGCGTGCGAGCCGGGCAGACGGCCCATCCCGCGGCAAACCTCCTGGACGCAGAGACGGTCCCCACCGAGGCGCAGCCTGGCGCCGCCGCTCAGCCCACCTTCACCAAGACTGTCGTCGCCGCACTGATGCATTCGGGCATGCGCGGAGCGCTGAACGGCCATCCCGGTTATCTGGACGTGAGCCGCGAGATGCTGTTCGACGACGCGCTCGAACTCGTGCCGGCCGAGCGCTTCATGTTCGAAATCCAGCCCGATATTGAAGTGGACGATGCCCTGGTTGCGCGCATCGTCGTGCTGCACGCGCGGCGTTACCGCTTCGTGCTCGACGCCGTGGTGGTGCCTAACGATACCTTTGCACGCCTCTTGCCGTATGCCGAGGGCGTGAAGATCGATTTTCCGCGCATCTCGCGTGCCTTGCTGCCGAAGCTCGCCACCGTACTGAAGTCGGCGGGCAAGCTGTTGATTGCCGCGGGTATCGACGCGCAAGCGGATTTCGAAACCGCCCTCAACCTGGGCTTCGACAAGTTTCAAGGCTATTTCTTCGCCCGCGCTCACACCGCAGCCTTGCGGCGGGTAAGCGCGCCGCGTCACGCTTTGCTGAACCTGCTGCAGTTGCTGGCCGGCGACCCGACCGTCGCACAACTCGAAGCCGAACTGAAGCTGAACCCGGTGCTGGTGATGCACCTGATGAAGCTGGCCAATTCGAGTGGGCTTGCAGTTGGCCACAAGGTGACGACGCTGCGCGAAGCGATCAACGCGACCGGCACGAATCGTATCGCCCGCTGGACGCAATTGCTGCTGTACGCAGATGGCCGCAAGGTCGCACTGGAAGACGATCCTTTGCTACAACTCGCTGCCACCCGGGCGCGCTTCATGGAACTCGCCGTGCTGCGCCTGCCGGAGGCCGGCCGCGACGAGGCCGATGCCGCGTTCCTGACCGGGGTGTTTTCGTTCGTCGATGCGGTGTTCGGGGGATCGCTCGAGAACACGCTCAATATACTGACGTTGTCGAAGCCGATTCAGGCGGCGATTCTGCGCCGTGAAGGCGTGCTGGGCCAGCTGTTGTCGGCAGTGGATGCGCTGGAGCGCGGCGCGTGGGCGGAAATCGAAGCCGCGTGCGTGCAGTTGCCGCCGCTGACAGTGAGCGAAGTCGCGGAGCTAGGGCTGACCGCGGCGGCGTGGGCAGGCGTTGCTGATCGCAGCGCCGAGGCAAAAGGCTTGGAGCGTATCGAGGACTAACCCGGAGGATTAACCCGGAGGATTGACCGCGATGAGCCGGTGAGGGGAGCCGCGTCCGCAGTTCGGTGCGCGGCACTTCAGCCCGGTGGTAAACCGGACAGCTTACCCCTTCACAGCATCTCCATCTCCTGCATCGGCGCGTGGGAAAAAAAACGCCCTAACTCCCGGGCCAGTTCATTCAGAGCCGCCATCTCTCCCTGCGAAATCCGCCGCGGCTCGTCGGCCTGGCTCCAGTCGCCATACAGCAGCGCGACGGTCGACTGATTCTCGCCGATCACCGGCAGCAACACGAACGAACGGGTATCGGTGAAGCTGCGCCGGAACCATTCGGGCAGGCGCGCCACCATCTTCGGGTCGCGGGCATTTTCTATAAAGATGCCCACCGAGTTCGCCACGGCGAGATGAAACACGTCGGGCTCGAATGCCGTATTGAATGACAGGTTTGGCAACGCGTCGTCGATCTTCGGTCCAAAGCCCATGCGCGCCCTGAACATGCCGCTGCTGTGCCGGACAAACATCACGGTTCGTGCGAAGCCGAGACCTGCATGCACCGTTTCGGCCGCGAGCGCCAGCGCCGCCGCGAGCGCGCTATCGGATTTCAGCGCGCGCAGATCTTCGACACCCGCGCTGATGCGCGCCTCCGGGTCGAGCGCTTCGCGGGCGATCGCATCGGCGTTGGCGCGCAGCTCGACAATCTCGCGCATCACGCCTTCGCCGTCTTCCTCGCGGGCGAGCGCGGTGCTCATCTCCACCAGCACGTCCGGGTCGGTGTTCAGCGCGCGACCGTAGCGGTGCGCGAGTTCGGCCATGCGGGCATCGCGTTGCCACTCCGGCATGTTCGGCGTGGTCAGCAGGCTCGCGACATCGGTCGAGTAGTTGGTGATCGCACGCAGCCACAGCACCTGTTTCGGTTCGTCGGTCGCGTGCGGATCGAACTCGCCCATGCCGTCGCGGATCATGTCGGGCAGGCGCCAACGCACCGCGGCTTCCGCGCCGATTTCGTCGAACGTGACGCCGAGCACCGTGCTGCAGGCTTCCACTTCGTCGATATTGGTTTCGATCAGGCGGCGGATCTGGTCCCACTCGGCGTCGAGGTAGAACACCACGAGCAGCTTGCCGATCTGCCGCATCAGCGTGCAGACCACGGCCTCTTCGCCGGCGCGCAGGTCGCCGCGCTCGGTCAGCTTGCGGGCGACGCAGCCCGACAGCAGGGTACGGTTCAGCTCGAGTTTCGCGTCGATGCGGCGCGGCACGCTGTGATGGAAGTGATCGACGATCTTCAGGCCGACCACGAGGTGGCCGACTGCGTCCATGCCGAGCACCATCAAGGCGCGCGACACGGTGGTGATATTGCCACCGAAAGCCATGTACATCGCCGAGTTGGCGAGGCGCAGCACCTTCTGGGTCAACGCAAAATCAGACAGCACGACCTGCACGAGACCCGAGAAGTCAAGGTCGTCGTTGTTCATTGCAGCCATGGTGGTGCGCAGCGATTGCGACAGCATGGGGAAATCGCCGCGCTCGCTCATTCGAGACCAGAGCCTGTCGAGCACCGCTGCCTTTACCATGTGATTCCCGCTAAAGCCATACGTGTTCCAGTGAGTGGCAGACCAGCGTCAAGCCGGTGTGCGATACGCCAACGCCTGTTCTGCCGGGGCTGCATCAGGCCGCTTCGTGCAGATGCAAGGTGCGCGCCTCGAAGCGCTGCGCCAGCTCCTCGGATGGCAACGCCTTGCAGACGAGCCAGCCTTGAATATGATCACATCCCATCTCGGTCAGGAGCGTGCGCTGTGCTTCCGTTTCCACGCCTTCTGCGACCAGTTCCAGGTCGAGCGTCTGCGCGAGACCGACGACCGCGCTAACGATTGCCTGATCGTTTCGGGAGGTTAGCAGATTCTCGACGAAACTCCGGTCGATCTTAAGCTTCGCCAGCGGGAATCGTTGCAGATAGGCAAGACTCGAGTAGCCGGTGCCGAAGTCGTCGACGGCAAAGCGGATGCCCATCGCAGTCAGCTCTTCGAGCAGCCCCTTCGCATGGGCCGGGTCGTGCATCAGCAGGCTTTCGGTGATCTCGAACACGAGACGGCGCGGGTCGATCCCGGTCAGCTCGATCGCCTCGCGCACGCTGTCCTTGAAACGCGGGTCGCGAAACTGCTGCGGCGACACGTTGACCGCGACGTACTGGAGCTTGATGCCACGGGCGTCCCACTGGATCAGCTGCATGCAGGCGATCTTGAGCACCCAGTTGCCGAGGTAGTTGATGAGCCCGACCGATTCCGCGAGCGGAATGAACATCGAGGGCGGCACCAGCCCATGCACCGGATGAAGCCACCGGATCAGCGCCTCGACCCCCACCACGCCATGGCTCTGGCTGCTGGTGATTGGCTGGAAGTGGAGCGAGAACTCGCCATTGCGCACGCCGTCGTAGAGGTCGGCCTCTAGCTTCAGGCGTTCGACGTCGGCCGGGTTGTCGTCGGGCACGTAGAACGCCAGCGTATTGCCGCCAGCCGCCTTGGCTTGCAGCAGGGCGTGGTCGGCCCAACGCAGCAGGTGGTTGTCATGCTCGACGGTGTCATTGACGTGATGCACGTCCGGATATAACGCGATGCCGATGCTCGCCGACAGATGCACCTGCTGGCCGTTGAAAACATAGGGCTGCTGGATCGCGGTCAGCAGGCGCCGCGCCAGCGCCTCGGCGGCGGTGGCCGCGTACGTGCGGGTCGTCGCAGTGGGCACCAGAATGGCGAATTCGTCGCTCGCGACCCGCGCGATCCTCTCGCCCTGGGTTGCGGTGTTCAATATGCGTCGGGCGGTTTCGCGCAGCATCTCGTCGCCGGCGTCGTAGCCGAGCGCGCGGTTCACGCGCTGATAATCGTCGATGTCGAGCAGCAGCAGGGCGGCGGGCGTGCCGTGCGTGTCGGCTTGCTGTTGGGCGTCGAGCAGCGCCGGCATCAGCGCGGACTGATTGGCGAGGCCCGTCAGGCGGTCGTGGTGCAGCGCATGGGTCAGGCGCTCTTCGGTGGCGCGCCAGGCCGACACGTCGAAGCCGGCTATCGCAAAGCCCTCAACGCCGTTGTGGCTGCTGCGCACGACGCGCAACTCGACGGTGACCGGATAGGTCAGCGACTTGATCAGGTCGAGCGTCGCCTTTTCGACGCCGCCGGTGGCCGATGCGCGGGCCAGCAGGGCGTCGAGGCGTTCGACGTCGGCGGGCGCGACCAGATCGTGCAGCGTGATCGTTTGCAGATATTCGCGGTGGTAGCCGATAAAGCGCAGACTCGCCTCGGACACGTAGAGGAAGTGCAGCTCCCGGTCGACGTGGGCAAGCAGGTCGACCGCACCGACGGCCTGCTCGAGAGGCGAGCGGCTGGCGCTCGGCTGAGGTAAGGCGTCTGCGCGGCGGCCTAACGCACGGACCCGGTCAATGACCGTGCGCAAGGAGCCCCGACGGGGCGCGGTGATCCTGTTCGCTTCCATGTTTCTCGCTGGCAACCTGGTTTCGTCTGCAGGCGGTCCGGCTCGCTTCCGCCTGCCCGGCGCGGATCGTCGAGAGCTATGAAGCCGCCTATCAGAACGAGATAACGACCGCTGCGCTGAAATCTTTAGCGGTTACTGCAAAAGTTCCTGCAAAAAAACTGCCGGTAATGATGGGTAGGTCCAGCGTCTGAGTCATGCCCTACGGATTCGGTTAAAGTGGCGCGGTTCGCTGACCGTTATTGGTAGCAAGCCGGACACTCGAGGCGGCCGCGGCAATTCGCGTCCGCCGCGGAGTCTTTCTGAATTCATGCACCGATGAGCCATGTCTGAACCGTTCCCTGCCGGGGCTAAGCCCGGGCACGTCAAGGTGCTTGCACAAACCGCCCAGGACACCCAACTGGCGGCTGAGGCGCCTTTTGTCTATCTGGGACGCCAGCCCATACTCGACCGCGACGGCGCGCTGAACGCTTACGAACTGCTGTTCCGCTCCGGCGCGCACAACTACGCCGAGGTCAGCGACGACGCCCAGGCGACCGCCCAGGTGGTCGCGCGCACGATTGGCGGGATTGGCGTGTCGGCGGTGCTCGGCCATCATCGCGGCTATGTGAACATCGGCCGCGACCTGTTGTTCGACGACATCGTTCACCTGATGTCGCCCGAGCGCTTCGTGCTCGAAATCCTCGAGACCGTCAGCTTCGACGCGCAGCTCGTGCGCCGGCTTGGCGAACTGCGTCGCGCCGGTTTCCAGGTGGCACTCGACGATGTCAGCGAGCTGACGGAGGGCTTACGCGCCGTGCTGCCGCATACCGACATCGTCAAGATCGATTTCCTGCAGACACCCCGGGAGGCCTTGCCGACGCTGGCTGCAGTGGTGCTCGCCGAGGGCAAGACGCTGATTGCCGAGAAGGTCGAGACGCGGGAGGACTTTGCGCTGGCGCGTGAGCTCGGTTTCCACCTGTTCCAGGGATACTTTTTCGCCCGCCCACAGGTGCTGGCCGCGCCGCGCAACCGCTCGTCGCGCCCGGCGCTGCTGCGCCTCCTGGCGCTCCTCGCAAGCGACGGGGGCATTATCGAGCTCGAGGCGGAGTTAAAGCGCAACCCGAGCGTCGTAGTGCAGTTGCTGCGCCTCGTCAACTCGAGCGCGTTCGGCCTCGGACGCAATATTGCCTCGCTGCGCGAGGCGATTATCGCCGCCGGCACACGGCAGATCGCGCGCTGGGCGCAACTTCTGCTGTATGCCGACGGCGGTGACCTGCCGTGGCGTTCCGATCCGCTGGTGCAACTGGCCGGCACGCGCTCGCGCTTTATGGAACTGGCGGCACGCTGGCTGCGTCCGTCGGACGAAGACTTTGCGGACGCTGCGTTTATGACCGGAATCTTTTCGCTGGTGCACGTGGTGCTGGGCACGACGCCTGCCGAGGCGCTCGACAAGCTAGGGCTGGCATCGCAGATCCGCGATGCGATCGTCGAGCAGAGCGGGGCGCTGGGTGCGCTGCTGAAGATCGCCGCGGCCGCCGACCAGGGCGCGGACGAGCGGATGGACGCGGCGTCGATTGCCGCCAGTGACGAGGCGCCAGCTGGCTTCGCGGCGCTGACGCCCGAGGTGCTGGCGGAGCTGAATCTGTCCGCCGCGGCATGGTTTGGCGCGCATGCGGGGTTGGAGTAGGGCTGCGCGCCGCGCTCGCCGGGTCTTCCAGCGTGCTTTCTCTGGACGTGGTCCAATAGTGGATAAGTCATGGCTTGACGCGGCCGCGGGGCGCAGCGGGGTATGACTTCATTCATTGCACGGACAAATGTGCATCAACGCTTGGAGGGGCTCGAGATGAAACGAAAGTTCATGCCGGTATTGCTGGCGACCGTATTGTCGGCGGGGTTTGCGCTGCATTCTTTGACGGCGTCTGCGACGCTCAAGCCTGGCGACACGGCACCGGATTTCACGACTCAGGCGTCGCTTGGCGGCAAGACCTACACCTACACGCTGGCTGATGAGTTGAAGAAGGGGCCGGTGGTGTTGTACTTCTATCCGGCGGCTTTCACGAAGGGCTGCACGATCGAAGCGCATGAATTCGCGGACGCCGTGGACGAATACAAGAAGTACGGCGCGACGGTGATTGGCGTGTCGCATGACAACATCGACACGTTGACGAAGTTTTCGGTAAGCGAATGCCGCAGCAAGTTTCCGGTCGCGGCTGACGCGGATGCGAAGGTGATTGGCGCCTACGACGCGGGTTTGCCGATGCACAACTCGATGGCGAACCGGGTGTCGTACGTGATTGCGCCGGACGGCAAGATCATTTACGAGTACACGAGTTTGTCGCCGGACAAGCATGTCGAGAATACGCTGGAGGCGGTGAAGCAATGGGCGGCCACGCATAAGCCGCAGTGACGGCGGGGGTGATTGATGCCCTGCGGGCGGCTTGATGGTTGCCCAGCGTTTGTGTTGCTGCCGCGATAGGTGTGCTGGTTGCCGGATGGTGCAATAGTTTCTTGCTGATGATCCCGCGGACGCACCGTGCTACGCTGATGGCCGGTTCGTTTTGCGGGGTGATTCGAGATGCCTATCGTTGTGGGTCTGGCGGTGCTGGCCGCGCTGATATACGGCGCGGTCTGGTCGTTTGATGCGTTGTCGGCGCATTTTGGTCTTGGGGTTGCCGTTGGCGCTGCCGTGGTGGCTGCTGCTTTAGTTGTGGCGGCGGTTGTTTATTGGCTGCGGCGCCGGCGTGAAGTGGCGGCTAATATTCATGATGGTGATTGGACGCATGAGCTCAAGGCTGAATGGGGGGTGGTTCGGCTGGCCGCGGGGAAGAGGTTATGTAGGTTGGACGTTCACGGCGTTCGCGGGGATTATATTTTTGCGGATATTCAGGGGGCAGAGGTCAAGAGAGTTGCTGAGGGTTTTCAACTCGCGTTGAAGGTTCGGGATGCTAAGTGTCCTCAGTGGGATTTGCCCATGCGGGATGAGAAGCAGGCTCAGCAGTGGAAGAGGGTTTTTGGGTTAGCCATGGAGCAGAAGCTTTGATTTTTTTGCCTGAGTGGCGCTTTGGTTGGCGTTCTTGTGGCGTTGGCCTTTCCTTGCATTGCTATCGGTCTATTAGGCAGTATGACTCCCGTGAGGCAAAGGCTGGCCTG
>NZ_JBNDMQ010000057.1:0-40969 GCF_050436665.1 Paraburkholderia sp. EB58
GAAGCGGCAGCGGACAGCGGCCTGTCGCAGTTCGTGAGCCGTGAAGTCACGAAGCTGGACCGTCCGGAACTGACCTCGGCGTCGATCATCGTTTCCGGTGGCCGTGGTCTGGGCAGCGGCGAGAACTACACCAAGGTGCTCGAACCGCTGGCGGACAAACTGAACGCGGCACTCGGTGCTTCGCGCGCTGCAGTGGACGCGGGTTTTGTGCCGAACGACTACCAGGTTGGCCAGACTGGCAAGATCGTGGCTCCCCAACTGTACGTCGCGGTGGGCATTTCGGGTGCGATCCAGCATCTGGCCGGGATGAAGGACTCGAAGGCCATCGTGGCGATCAACAAGGACCCGGAAGCGCCGATTTTCAGCGTCGCCGATTACGGCCTGGTGGGCGATCTGTTCGACATCGTGCCTGAACTGACCGCGTCGGTTTAGCGCTGTATCAACACGGAGCCCGGAATGAACAAAACCCGGATTGCGGTCGTTGGCGTCGGGCTCGCCGCCACACCTCACGCGCTCGCGCTCAACGATCTGCGGGACGAAGTCGAAGTGGTCGGCGTGCTGGGCCGCTCGCGTGAACGGCTCGAAGCGTTCGCTCGCCAGTACGGCTTTCCACTCGGCGAATCGCTGGACGCAATGCTTAAAGATCCCAGCGTTGACGCCATTCTGGTGTTGACACCGCCTCACACGCATCTTGATCTCGTCCTGCAGGCCGCGGCTGCGCGTAAACACGTACTGCTGGAAAAGCCGCTCGACATCTCAACGCAACGCGCCGAACGTCTGGTGCAAGCGTGCCGCGACGCCGACGTCCGGCTCGGTGTCGTGTTTCAGAACCGCTTTCGCCCGGCGGTGCAGCGGCTTGCCGCTTTGGTTCAGGGCGGCGCACTCGGCCCGCTGGCGTATGCGGGTCTCGATCTGCGATGGTGGCGCCCGCAGTCCTACTACGACGAACCGGGCCGGGGTACGTATGCGCGCGACGGCGGCGGCGTACTGACGACTCAGGCGATCCACTCACTCGATCTGCTGATGTGGTTGGCAGGCGACGTGTCATCCGTGATGGGCGCAACTACGACGACCCTATTGCATTCGATGGAAGCGGAGGACTTCGCAAGCGCTACGCTCAGATTTGAAACCGGCGCCGCCGGCTATGTGCTTGCCACCACCGCTGCGTTTCCAGGCTTTCCCGAGCGCATCGAAGTGGTCGGCGAAAACGGTACCGCCATGCTCGAAGGCGGTTCTCTGCGCGTGGTCTTCCACGATGGCAGCACCGATGAATTCCACGATCCCTCTTCGTCGGGTTTCGGTGCGAAACCCATGGACTTCTCTCACACCGCGCATCGTGAACTGATCAAGGATTTCTGTGCTGCTGTCCGAGAGGATCATGCACCGTCCATCGTCGGCGACGACGCGCTGCGCGTGCAGCAATTGATCGAACGCATCACGCTTCGACATGGAGAGCGATCCTGATGCAGATCGACGGAGAAACAAAGATCGTCGCGATACTGGGCGATCCCATCGCCCAAGCGAAGTCACCCGAACTGTTCAATGCGCTGTTCGAGCGGCACGCCGTGAATGCGGTGCTGATTCCGCTGCACGTGCCACCGGCAAAACTCGGTGCCGCGCTCGACGGCTTGCGCGGCATTGTCAATCTGGCGGGCGTGGTGGTCACCGTGCCGCACAAGATGGCTGCCGCCGCTTATGCCGCGGTCTTGTCCGAAGCAGCACGCCAGACGGGCGGCGTGAACTGTCTGCGCCGGGAAGCGGACGGCTCGTGGACCGGCGCGATGTTCGATGGAATCGGCTTCGTGCAGGGCCTCCACGCCCGCAAGCATGTCGTGCGTAACAAGTCGGTGCTTCTTGTGGGAACCGGCGGCGCAGGGGCAGGAGTCGCACACGCACTCGTCGATGCAGGGGTTGCATCACTTGACCTGTTCGACAGCAATGCGGAATCGCTGCAACGACTGGAAAATGCATTGCGCTCGCGTGACGGGCAGACGCTTATTCGCCGAAGCGGGCCATTTGCGCAGGCGACGCACGACCTTATTGTTAACGCGACGCCATGCGGCATGCGGGCTAGAGATCCGCTGCCGATCGACCTTGCTGGCGCACGTCCAGACGCGGTGGTTGCGGATCTCATCATGAAGCCCGCGCAAACGCGCTTGCTGGAAGACGCTGAGGCACGCGGTCTCACTACGCATCTGGGCCATTATCTACTTGAAAGCTCGGTGGAGGCGATTGCCTCTTTCCTGCGACTTATACCCTGATCATGCAGGTGCCAGGGTGCCGCAACGGGGGCCCAAGCGCCCCGTCGAAACCCTCCCAAATCCAGGGAAAACCCCCTTGAAGGATACGTCTACTCGGCCTAATATGATCCTTAAGTAACTATCCGGTGAGTTACATAAAGCCAAATCGGATAGGCAGATCAACTCAAGGGCAACAGGTTGCATGGGACGGGAGTAAGACGCTAAAGCGCCAACTCCCGTCGACATAGGAGACAAGGATGGATCCGGTAGCGAAGCGTAAATGGCCACGTTCAGGGCTCGAGACAACCGTGATGGGCTTCGGCGCTGCGCCGATCGGCAACATCTTCAGGCCGATCAGTGAGGAGGATTCGACTGCCCTGATCAAGGCGGCGTGGGACGCAGGCGTACGCTACTTCGACACTGCACCCATGTACGGGCACGGCTTGAGCGAGGCGCGCTGCGGTCAGGGACTGCGCTGGTATCCCCGCGACCAGTATGTGCTGTCGACGAAAGTAGGGCGCCTGCTGAAGCCGCGCAAGCGCGCCGAGATCAACTTTGAGCCGTGGGTTGACGGGCTGCCATTCGAACCCGTCTTCGACTACAGCTATGACGGCACGATGCGTTCGATCGAAGACAGCCTGCAGCGTCTGGGGCTGGAACACATCGACATTGCGCTGATTCACGACATCGACGTCTTTACCCATGGGAAGCGGCAGCCGGAGATGTTTGATGCGGCGATGGCGGGTGCGTCGAAGGCGCTGCTGAAATTGCGTGATCAGGGGGTCGTGAAAGCGGTGGGTCTCGGTGTCAACGAGTGGCAGGTCGCACACGAAGCGATTCGCCGGCAGGATTTCGACTGCCTGCTGCTGGCGGGCCGCTATACGCTGCTCGAACAGGACGCACTGGATGGTTTCCTGCCGCTGTGCGAGAAGAACCAGGTGTCGGTGATTCTCGGTGGGGGCTACAACAGCGGGATTCTCGCGACTGGCGCAGTGCCGGGCGCCAAGTACAACTATTCGCCCGCACCGGAGCCCATTCTCGAACGCGTGCGCAAGATCGAGAAGGTCTGCGAGGAGTACTCCGTTCCGCTCAAGGCGGCGGCGCTGCAGTTTGTTCTCGGCCATCCTGCCATCCCGACCAACATCCCCGGCGTGCGTACGGTTGCGCAACTGGAAGACAACCTGCAGACGTTCCGTGCCGACATTCCACCGGCGTTCTGGGCCGAATTGAAGCGCCGCGAGCTGATCCGGCAGGACGCACCGACCCCTCAATAGGACCCAGCTGCGGACAGCCGCCGGGCAGTAACGAATAGCCCGGCTCGCCACTCACTTGCGAGCATCACCGTCACGGTTCGCCATGTCGTCCTCGCGTTTATCGTCAGAGAGAAAGTCATGAAAGCAGCAGTACTCATCGCACCGAAGCAGTTCGAACTGCGAGACGTGCCGGTTCCTGAATGCGGTGCGTCCGACGTGTTGATCAAGGTGGAGCGATGCGGTATCTGCGGCACCGACCTGCACATCTATCACGGCAATTATTCGGCCGATCGGTTGCCCTTGATTCCCGGGCATGAATTTTCCGGAACGATTGCCGAGGTGGGCTCAGAGGTGAAAGGGCTGCACCTCGGTCAGCCGGTGACCGCCGATATCAATCTTGGGTGCCGCAGTTGCTTTTACTGCCGCAAGAATGAAATTCTCAATTGTGTACAGATGGTTCAACTTGGCATCCACGTGAACGGCGGCATGGCCGAGTACGTGCGGGTGCCGGCCTATGCTGTCGTTCCGTTGCCGGCTGCGATGCCGATTGAAGAGGGCGCGATGGTCGAACCGCTCTCATGCATCGTGCGAGCGTTTCGCAAGAGTCACCTACGGCTCGGCGAGAGCGTACTGGTAATCGGTGCAGGTCCGATCGGTCAGATGCACTTGCAGCTGGCGCTGCGTTCAGGCGCGGCACCTATCATCGTGGCCGAGCCGAACGAGCAGCGCGCGCAACTCGCGAAAGAACTCGGCGCGGACTTCGTCGTGACCGACGCAGCGCAGTTGGAAGCTACTGTGCGGGATGCAACCGATGGCCGCGGTGTCGACGTCGCGATCGAGAGCGTCGGTTCGACTGAACTTTATGAACGGGCGTTGGCATTGATCCGCCCCGGCGGTCGTGTGATCGCATTCGGCCTTGCCAAGCCGGGTCACACCTTCCGCATTTCGGCGCTTGATTTCGTTCTGCGTGAACAGGGCGTGCAGGCGAGCGTTGCGGGAATGGGCGACGACATGCACGAGGCCGCCACTTTGCTCGGCTACAAGCGCGTCGACGTAGCCCCGTTTCTGACGACGATCTATCGACTCGACGACGTCGAACACGCATTCGCGCGTCTCGCGGAAGACAAGAGCGTGTTGAAGATTCAGTTGCAGGTCGCCTGAGCGATCGATCTTCTCGCGTCGCAACCTCAAGAGGTGCGCTATGAATGCACTTGAAGTAAGAGGAATCAGTAAGGCTTACCCTGGTGTGCGCGCCCTTGATCAGATTGCCTTCGCGTGCAGCAAAGGGGCGGTCCATGCGTTAGTCGGTGAGAACGGCGCAGGGAAGTCGACGCTCATCAAGATCCTGAGTGGCGCGGTCGCACCGGACGAAGGTGAATTGCTGCTAGACGGACAACCTTATGCGCCGGGTTCGCCCAGCGAGGCCGCGGCTGCCGGCGTGTCGACGATCTACCAGGAGTTCAACCTGATCCCCGGATTGAACGTCGCCGAAAACATCTTCCTCGGGCGCGAGCGCATTGAAAACGGACTGCTTGAGAGTAAGTCCATGCGTAAAGAAGCGCAGGCTCTGCTGGAGCGCATCGGCGCGCCAATCGATGTCCGCCGACGTGTCGGTTCTCTATCTGTCGCCGAACAGCAACTCGTGGAAATTGCAAAGTCGCTAGCCGTATCCGCGCGCGTGCTGATCATGGACGAACCATCGGCAACGCTATCCGACCACGAAATGACGTTGCTTTATAACGTGGTCAGAAAGCTCTCCAGCGAGGGTGTGACGATCATCTATGTCTCGCATCGGATGGATGAAATCTTCGATCTCTGCGATACCTGCACGGTGATGAAGGACGGGCGCTCGGTATGCACGCGACCGGTCGCCGAGCTCAGCCGGGATGCGCTGATCCAGCTTATGGTGGGTCGTGAGCTCGATACGCGCTTTCCCGAAAAGCGACCGGCAGCGACCGGCGAAATCGTGCTTGAGGTCGAGGGTTTGCGTCTGGAGCAACGCGTACGGGATGTCACCTTTCACGTTCGCGCGGGTGAGGTGGTGGGCCTCGCCGGGCTCGTCGGTGCGGGCAGGACGGAGGTGGCAAGAGCCATTTTTGGCCTTGAAAACGTCACGGGCGGCCGCATTTCGCTGCGCGGCCAAAGGCATCGGCCGGCATCTCCGTCGCAGGCTATCGCGGCAGGTATCGCGCTTGTTCCGGAGGATCGTAAGTCGCAAGGGCTCGTGCTGGGCCTGAGCATTCGCGAGAACGCCATTTTGCCCACGTTGCGCAGCATTTGCCGGTTCGGTTTTGTCGATCGACGTAAGGAGCAACAGCGGGTTGCGAAAGTCTGTAAGCAACTGGCGGTGTCAGCCTCAAGCCTGGAAGTGCCGGTCATCACGCTTTCCGGTGGCAACCAGCAAAAAGTTGTCTTCGGAAAATGGATGGCGCATTCCTTTTCGCTTCTGATTCTGGACGAGCCGACACGCGGTGTCGACGTGGGTGCGAAGACTGAGTTCTACAGGCTCATCGATGAAATTGCGCGTTCAGGGAAAGCGGTACTCCTAATTTCTTCGGAATTGCCGGAACTGATCGGCATGGCCGACCGCATTGTCGGCGTGCGCGACGGCGTGGTCACGGGTGAAGCCGTGGCGCTTGGAGCGACCGAAGAATCTGTCCTACAAATGATCGCGAGGTAATCATGGCCACTGCGGAATCACTATCGGATGTCAATTCCAGCGAGCGGTTCTCGAACAAGGCATATCGACGCCTCGAACTTGTTCAGCGCTACGGCATTCTGGCAATCTTTCTGTTGCTTTGCATCACAGCATCGTTGGCATCACCGTTCTTTCTGACACCTGACAATCTACTCAACGTAGTGCGACAGGTGTCGGTAGTGGGGCTGACTGCGCTAGGCATGACGTTCGTCATTTTGACCGCCGGTATCGATCTGTCAGTCGGGTCGATCCTCGCGTTGACGACACTCGCCGTTGCAGGCCTTAAACCTTATGGACCTGTGGCATCGCTTGCTGGCGGCATTGTTGTGGCGCTGGCTTGCGGCTGGGTGAACGGCTTTATCACCACCAAAGGCCGCATCCAGCCGTTCATTGTCACCCTCGGCATGATGACGGCGCTCGTTGGTGTCGGCCTTGCCTATTCGGATGGTCAACCGGTGATCGGAGTGCCTGTTTCACTCGGATGGATCGGCCGCGGTCGACTCGGCGGTGTTCCGGTGCAGGCCATTCTGTTCGTCCTGATGGCGCTGGCCTCGACGGTGATCCTGAAGAAGACACGCTACGGACGCCATATCTACGCAGTCGGCGGCAATATCGAAGCGGCCCGGCTCTCGGGCGTCGCAGTTGATCGGGTTCGCGTGATCGCGTACTGCTTGTCCGGGCTCTTCGCCGGACTGGGTGGCATCGTTATGGCGGCGCAATTGAACATTGGGGAGGCGAATCTCGGGAAGGGCCTCGAACTCGACGCAATCGCGGCTGTGGTCGTGGGCGGGACGAGTCTTGCCGGCGGCGCTGGTGGTATTGGCGGGACCATTATCGGCGTGCTGCTGATCGGAGTACTCAACAATTTGCTCAACCTTCTTAACATTCCCGCTTATACACAACTGATCGTGAAGGGCGCCATCATCGTGATAGCAGTCCTGATTCATGCTCAGCTTAGTCGTTCCAGGGGCCGATAGGTCACCCGACACAAAGGAGACGAAATGAAATACGCAAAAATGGCACTGACCTTGACTGCGACGGCATTGTTGTTCGGTGCCATGAGCGCGGCTTGGGCCGCGTCGGAAACAATCGGACTCTCGCAGGAGAGCTTGGACCATCCGTGGCTCGCGACTCAGCGTAAGCAAATCCAGACAGGATGCGACGCTGCTGGTATCAGGCTTCTTGCCACCGACGGACAGGGCAATGTCGCGACACAGATTGCTGGCATCGAGGATATGCAGTCGAAGGGCATCAAGTTGCTAATGGTTCAGGCGGGCAAAGCAGAGGGCTTGCGTCAGGAATTGGAGAGTTTGAAAGAGCGCGGCATCCCGTACATGTTCGTTGGCAAGCCAATCGAAAATGCGGGGGCGGTCACCATGGTCTCCGGGGATAACCGCGGCCTGGGTGTCGACGCGGGGCAATTTTTTGTCGACAGCTTGACTCAGAAGTACGGCAAACCCAAGGGCAATGTCGTGGTTATCGAAGGCATTCCCGGCGACGAGACATCGCTGAATCGGGTCGGCGGTTTTTTGTCCGTTATCAAGAAATATCCGGACATCAAGGTCGTTGCGTCGCAGCCGGGTGATTACCGCAGGCCCAAAGCGTATGCGGTCATGCAAAACATCCTTCAGGCGCACCCGCCAGGCTCGCTTGACATGGTGTTCGCCGCGAACGGGGAGATGGCGCTAGGGGCAATCCAGGCCATCAAGGAAAGCGGACGGTCCAAGGAGATCCAGGTCACTGGGCTCGACGGCCAGAAGGAGGAGTTCGATGCAATCCGGGCGGGCGATGAAGCGGCCACGTGGCTGTATCCGCCGGCCGGCACGGAGGGCATGGCTGTTGCGCTCAAAATCCTGAAAGGCGAAAAGGTACCACCCAAAATCGTCTTGCCGACGGTGCGCGTGACAAAGGCGAACGTGGACTCGATCAAGCCGGCGTATTAACCGACACCGCATTCACGATGCGTTTTGCAGGTGGAGTGAATGAACCGATCTTCGCACTGGCGCCAACACACGGGAATAAATGATGAAATTCTACGGCATGGAGCACGTCGGCTTGACGGTCCCAGACCTTGACGAAGCCGTGCGTTTCTTTGAGAAGGCTCTTGGTGCGGTCACTGCCATCGAAACGGGACCAGTCGTCGCGGATAACGCGTACATGGCGCGGCGCCTGGGTGTTCCGGAGCATTGCCGCATCGAAAACATCAAGGTGCTGCGCTGTGGAAACGGCGCAAACCTTGAGCTATTCGAATACTCAGGTGAGCCGCAGCAATCCGCGCTCAAGCGCAACAGCGAAGTGGGTGGTTTTCATCTTGCCTTTCAGGTCGATGATGCTGTGGTCGCAGCCGATAACTTGAGGGAGATGGGCGTGGACGTGCTGGAGGGGCCAAGCTACGTCGAGTCTGGACCGATGAAGGGTCTTACGTGGGTATATCTGCGGAGCCCATGGGGGCAGTTCCTCGAACTGGTAAGCCGAAGCGGTCCACTTGGGTATGAAGAGGCTGGTGGACCCACTCTTTGGGCGCCGCAATCCGCGTAGAACTGGTTCTGGTCCCACTCTTCATACAGGGTCCCTGCACGTAAATGGTCCAGGTCTCGCAGGGTCTACCAAAGACTTTTGGAGATTACAGGTGGATAGATCAAACTATAGATGGCGTATTTGCGCGCTGCTATTTTTCGCGACTACGATCAACTATCTGGACCGACAAGTCCTCGGGCTTCTCAAGCCAGGACTCGCCATTCGATTTCACTGGAGCGAAACTGACTACAGTTACATGGTAGTCGTCTTCACGGCGTGCTATGCATTCGGACTTATCCTGTCCGGAAAATTGATCGACAGGTTTGGAGTCAAGATTGGCTACGGAGTCTGCGTGCTTATCTGGAGCGTGGCCGCCTGCGGACATGCGCTGGTGCGCAACACGCTCGGGTTTGCGCTCATGCGTTCCCTTCTTGGGCTGGCCGAGTCAGGCAATTTTCCGTCGGCGGTAAAGTCGGTATCCGAATGGTTTCCCCGAAAAGAACAAGCATTGGCCGTTGGCATTCTTACGTCGGGGACCAGCATCGGCGCGGTGGCAGCGCCTGCGTTTGTTCCCTGGATAGCTGGGACGTATGGTTGGCAAGCTGCGTTTCTGGTGACCGGGTTGACTGGGTTCATCTGGCTTGGCCTTTGGTATGTCATGTATTACGCGCCGCAGAAACACCGGAAAATCTCGGTCGCCGAGTTGAAATACATCGAGGACGACCGCAGCGAGGACGACAATCGCCGTCAGCCAGTGAGTTGGTTTTCCTTGTTGAGACTGCGTGCGACATGGACCTTTATCGTGGGCAAGTTGCTCACGGATCCGATCTGGTGGTTCATGTTGTTTTGGCTTCCTTCCTATTTCTCTTCCCGCTATCACCTTGACCTGAAAAACCTGGGACTTCCTCTTATCGTCGTGTATGTGGCTACCTCGATTGGAAGTATTTCCGGAGGTTGGCTGTCTTCAAAATTGATCTCTCGAGGCTGGAGCGTTCGACGGGCTCGACGGAGCGCCATGCTGGGACTGGCGTTTCTGGTCGTGCCCATCGCTTTCTCGCCCTGGATCGACAACATGTGGGCGATGGTCGGGTTGCTTAGCCTTGCAGCCGCGGCGCACCAGGGATGGTCAGCGAACCTCTTTACGACGGCGTCTGACATGTTTCCGAAGAAACTGGCGGGTCGGTGGTCGGCATCGGCGGCATGGCAGGCGCTATCGGGGGAACTCTTTTCCCATTGTTCGTGGGCGCGCTTCTGGATCACTTTAAGGCGCTTGCGGCCATAAACTCGGGTTACAACATATTGTTTGTCGTGTGCGGCTCGGCCTATCTCGTGGCATGGGTGCTGATGCTTGTGATTCGATCGTCGAAGACTAGGGCTGACTTCACCGCATTTTCGGTAGACGCATCGCGTTGACGCCAGAGGGCAGAGGGCAGAGGGCAGAATCGATCGTGCAGCGATCGAGGTTGTTGCTGCGTTCTATCGAACGTTATTCGATTTCTCTTTGGAGCAACATCTTGGGCAGTCGTTTCTATCTGGACGTGGGAGACCAGGTCGTTTTGACGAAGGAGGTTACGGCTGACGCCATTAACGACTTTGCGCGAATAAGCGGTGACTTCTCTCCGGCTCATATGAGCGTGGAAATCATGGGCAGATCGCCTTACAAAACGCGCATCGCGCATGGTGCGTTGCTCGTTGCATGGATGTCGCACTGCTCGACTGAGGTAGTGGAGCGCTTATCAGGATTGCGTGACGCAGGGGAGACACCCGTTTCGCTCGGATATGACCGGATTCGGTTCCTCAAGGCTGCGCTGATCGGCGACACACTGACCTATACCTATCGTGTCCAGGCAGTCGACCAGGAGAAGCGGCGTGCCGTGTCGAAGCTGGAAGTGGTCAATCAGGCGGGCGATCTGGTTTGCGTGGCTGAGCACATTCTCAAGTTCGTCCCGCTTGTCGACTAACCGCCATCTGGCTCGCGCCTACGATTTAATTAACTTTACACTTGAGGGCGGACTCGCTCCGTCTATTGCGATATGAACATTACCAGAGACCTTCACCAGATCGCGCAACAGGAGCAGCTGCTTGTGGCACCGCACTTTGACGCCGATTTCGGCTGGCAGATTGGAACGCGTCTGCACGAACTCGCGAAGGCTCGAGGGATGGCGATTGCGATCGACGTGCGTACTTTCGGCCATTCGATTTTCTTCTGCGCTCTCGCTGGTGCAACTCCTGACAATGCGGACTGGGTGTGCCGCAAAAGTAACACCGTCGCGCAGTTCCGATGCAGCTCATACGCGGTTGGTCTGCGTCTAGCGGAGTGCGCTTCGACGCTCGCCGACAAATTTGGTTTGTCGAACGCTGACTACGCCACCCACGGCGGTGGTTTTCCTCTGACCGTGCGGGGTGCTGGCGTAATTGGTTCGATCACGGTATCCGGCTTACCGCAGCGCGAGGATCACGAATTGATTGTCGAGGCATTGTGCGCGTTGCTTGGCCACGACTACGCAAAGCTCGGGCTGCCGCATGAGGAAGGTGAATAAAGACGGTCCTCGGCCTTCTGCGCGGCCAGTGCGGTCCGCCGAGCGGCCTCCCATCTTTCATTTGCGAAAGCCCATACTC
This sequence comes from Paraburkholderia sp. EB58, assembly GCF_050436665.1. Lineage (NCBI taxonomy): Bacteria > Pseudomonadati > Pseudomonadota > Betaproteobacteria > Burkholderiales > Burkholderiaceae > Paraburkholderia > Paraburkholderia sp. EB58. The sequence continues at coordinate 11,328 of NZ_JBNDMQ010000057.1, forward strand.
ATGTCCGGTTCCAACATCCTCTTCCATATTGACGGGCGCGTCGCGACAATCACGCTGGACCGCGCGGCACGGCACAACGCCTTGACGATGGCGATGCTCGCTGATGTCGATTTCGCGCTCGGCCAGATCGAGATCGCGAGAGACGTACGCGTGGTGGTGTTCCGCTCGACAGGTTCACGCTTTTTCTGCAGCGGTGCCGACATCGGCGAGTGGGGGGATATTGACCCCGAAGAAATGGGGAGCCGCTTCATTCGGGCCGGAAACCGCGTCTTCCGGCGCATTGTGGAACTCGACGTTCCGACCATCTCGGTGCTTTCCGGCAGTGCGCTCGGCGGTGGATTGGAACTCGCGCTGTCGTGCGACTTCAGATATGCCTCCACAGACGCGATGCTCGGATTTCCAGAAGCATCCGTGGGCGCGATTCCAGGCTGGATGGGCTGCCAGCGACTTTCCGCTCTGGTCGGCACCAGTCGGTCGCGAGAGCTTGTTTTGCTTGGCGAGCCCATTACGGCTGCTCGAGCCGCTGAATGGGGAGTTGTTAACCAGGTACTGCCGCAAGAACAGCTTGACGAGCGTGTAACTGAGATTTGCGCTCTGCTTCAACGTCAGTCCAGGGCCTCTCTTTCCGTCGGTAAGCGGCTATTGCGCATGGTCGAGTCGGGGCAGCCCGAGCTTGCGCACGAATTTGCTGCGTCGGTGTGTAAAGCCACGCCCGACGCCGCCGAAGGGGTCAACGCCTTTCGCGAAAAGCGGCATGCTGAGTTCCGCTGAACGCTAAGGTTTATGCTCCGATGTTGCCGGCAAACGAAACCGACCTCGGTAAGCCCCAGGGCTGAGACCCACCTTCTCCCTGAACAACCTGCAAAAGGAGCTTGTGTCGTTGTATCCGACTTGAGCAGCGATTCGCTCAACGTTCAGATCTCCCGCCTCGAACAGACCTCGTGCGGCCTCAATGCGCAGGGTTTGCTAGTAACGCAGAGGCGATTGAATTAATGCGGCCTGAAACCGAAGGATGATTGTCCGCTCGCTCATACTGAGGTCGCTTGCCATCTCCGACAGCATGAGCCTTGTCGGTAAGCAGCGGAAGATAAGGCGTTTGCTTGGTCTGGCTGACATCGATCAACATGGTTTTGGCGCACTGCGACGCAATGACAGGGCCCGAGAACCGTTCGATGATATGGACGGTCTGAACAAGATAAGACGCCGAGGCACCCGCACAGATCAACCTGTCAGCCTCGGTAATGACGGGCTCAAGTTGCAGATCAGCTTTGGGGTGCCGACTGCAAAACTGTTCTGCTAACCACCAGGATGTTGTGGCAGGCCGTCCGTCCAGCAGGACTGTTTCGGCAAGGACAAAGGTTCCTTGCAATTCGCTGCCAGATAGGCATCTGCTCGCCACTGAGTGACAAGCCAATCGCATGCCGCAGCCTGCCGTGCCAATAACCGGTCAAACGCTTTGCCGCCCGCATAGTGCGCGCTTGGGACAAATACCAGGTCGAACTTCTCCCGTGGGCGGATCGGCTGCGTATTGAACTGCAGCCCGTTGCTTGCTGTGACAGGCAGGCCATCAGTCGACACGAAGCGCCATTCAAACTGCGGAGTGCCAGCTCCCAGTTGCCGCCGCAAGTGCGAATTGGCTATCTGAAGGACGTCAGCGAAGCCCGCCAGATTAGAAACGTAGCAATCGGCATAGGAGAGGATGGCGGCACGGCACATGGATGTAGACGGCACAGGATATGTCAGTTTGGCCAATGTACAGCAAATCTGACAGCGGGGAAACTGTTGATGTCGGCGGGCCATCTGGTATGCGTCACAAGCGGTTTAGGTATTCAGAAACTTAACTGCGCGAAGCAAGCGTTAATCTGGATTCCTTCCGCGATCGCGGTTCCTGCGTTTCCGTGTCGCGCTCAGCCATGGCGGCGGTGCGCCCCAAACCTTGCTATCGCGCATGCAGTTCTCGTGGGAGTTCCAAGGGGCGCTCCCGGGGTGTCAAACCGGTGGTGCTGGTCGACGCCAACTAGACGCTCTATTACGACGATCGGCCCTACAACACGACGGCTATTCGTGCGCTCACTCAAGCCGCGTGATGGCGGTACCGACTATCCGTTCACATGACCCCAATCCAGCAGCGCCTTGCAGGACTCGGGCTAGGTATCACCGTCCCAGAAGCCCATGGGGAACGACATCAGTGTGGATGTCGACGCTGCTGCAATGAATTGGCTGGCGAGCGGTCCTCATTCGGGTAATTCCTAATCCAGCGGTTGATTGAAATAGGTTGCAAAAACAACTGTTGTGGAGTCTAATTTGATCATTGTTTGGTTGCTTTTGCAATAATTATGGAGATTGCACGAATGACATCGGCTTTCAGCGACGCCGAGCAGCAGCCCGCATCGCCCAAGTTAGATGCATTCGCGCGCCTTCTGGATGCCGCCGTACAGCTGCGGCCACGTCTCCCGAAGCGAGTCCGTCAGATTGAACTGGATCGTCGCGTTTCCGCAGACGTCACGAACCTGCTTAAGGTCGAGCCTGAAGGCGTTGCGCCGCCTCGCGTTTGAACTCGGTGAGGCAAGCGGACGGCGTGATTCGGTAGATGTTGGCACATCCACAGTGTGATTCCCGGCGCATGGGAGCACGGTGGTATGCCGGCGCTGATCGGGACGGGCCCTTCGCGGTGAGGAATCAACAGCTCGGATGACTATGAAACGGCCTGCAGGCTATTTTCGACCTGGAAAACTAAATTTGGTGTGGCAATCGGCGCGTCGTTGCAGGGTGAGCGCGAGTTCGGTCGCGCGGGCTATGTCACGATGAATTCGCAGGGCGTAGCGGTAGGTGTAGGGCATATGCTCTGAATGACGATCCGGCGATGGTGCTCCAGCGATGAATTCAGAACGTGAAGGGCGGCGTGATAGGAGTTGGGCGCGGGAATGGAGGAATGAAAGTGAGTTACGAAGTCGTATTAAAGCCAAGCGGAAATCGCTATGTCGTCGAAGAGGGCGAAACGGTATTGGCGGCAGCCATGAAGGCCGGTCATTTCGTTCCTTATAGCTGCCGTTCGGGTGCTTGTAGCGCATGCAAGGGCCGCGTCGTGGAGGGCCGGGTCGAGCATGGGCACGTACTCGAAAGGGCGCTGCGACCTGAAGAGAGGGAACGCGGCTACGCATTGCTATGCTCGGCGAAGCCGCTGTCGGATTTGACCATCGAGGTGGAGGAGTTGACCGGCCTCGATGTCGTCAAGGCTTCGACTTACCCCTGCCGGGTAACTGATATCGCGAGGCCCGCGCCCGATGTTGCCGTTCTGAGGTTGCGCCTCCCACCGAACGAGAATTTCTTCTTCCGGGCTGGTCAGTACATAGACGTACTGTTGCCGGATGGCGTACGCCGCAGCTACTCGATCGCCGTGCCGCCCGATCCGGTGTCGCTGACGCATATTGAGCTGCACATTCGCCACCACCCGGGCGGTCGCTTCACGGAGCACGTATTCTCGGAGCTTGCCCCGCGGGAGATGCTTCGCTTCGAAGGTCCCTTCGGTTCGTTCTTCCTGCGTGAGGCTACCGAGAAGCCCACCATTCTGCTCGCGGGCGGTACCGGCTTCGCGCCTGTAAAAGCCATCGTCGAATATGCACTGCAACGTGGGAGCACACGTGAATTCCACGTCTACTGGGGCGGCCGTCGGCGGCGCGACCTGTATCTGGCCGATCTGCCGCTCAAATGGGCGGAGGATCATCCGAACGTCCATTTCGTGCCGGTGCTGTCCGAACCGGGAATGGATTGCGACTGGACCGGGCGCACGGGCTGGGTTCACCAGGCGGTGGTCGACGATTTTCCGGACCTTTCGGGATATGAGGTTTATGCGTGCGGCGCGCCGGCGATGGTCAACGCAGCACGTGAAGACTTCACGAGCACGCGCGGTCTCCCACAAACGGCCTTCCACGCCGATGCGTTCCTGACGCAGGCCGAGACCGCAGCGTAAAGTCGCGCAACCGCCGATCGATACACCAGCCGTACCTGACACAACGGAGACATCTTATGACGCTTGAAATCCCTGGCGAGGCCGTCGTTCCGCTGAAGAACAGCCGCGCGATCAATCAACCCTACGTCCTCGGACACGGCACGCTGGAGTGCCGCGACATTACCGAAACGCGGCGCTTCTATGAGGAATTCCTTGGCCTTGAAACCGTGCGCCACGCAGCCCCCGCGTTCGCGTTTCGGCTGGGTCTGAAGTTCCACGTGTTCTGCGTCGAAGTGGGCGACAAGATCCATGACGTCTCGTTTCTTACCCACTGGGGACTTGACGTGCGCACTCGTGAAGAAGTCGACGCTGCTCATCGTTCGGCGCACGAGTACAAGGATCATTACAAGATTCGCCAGATTACCGAGGTGACGCTGCAACACGGCGTGTACTCGTTCTATCTGCAGGACCTCGACTACAACTGGTGGGAATTTCAGTATTACGAAGGGTTCCAGGACGAGGACATCTTTGATTTCGGCGACCGCTTCTGAATACCAGGATCTTTCGAAATGAACGACCGTTACCATTTGCTGAGTTTCAACGACGAGGGGCGGGCGCGTGCCGGCCTGCTGATTGGCGAGCGTGTTTATCCGTATGGTCCGCAGCTTGGCGAGTTGATTCAGCTCGACATAACTGACCTGACGGTCACTGAACTCATCGGCCGATGGGACAGATCTGGTTCGCAATTGCGCGAGGCGGTCGCTCGCATCAGCGCATCGACGACATCGTTGCCAGGCTTCGCGCTCGACGCGGTAAAGCTGCTGGCGCCGCTGCTACCCGGGACCATCTACGGCGCGGGCGCGAATTACTACGATCATGTCGTGGAGATGGACCGCGCGTTCAATATGCCACCGTCGCCCGATCCGCACTCGGTATCGGGGGCACCTTGGCATTTCATCAAGGCGCCCGTGTGTTCGGTGGTCACGGGTACTGGCCAGCAAGTTACGTTGCCGCCGTACAGCCGCAACGTTGATTGGGAAGCCGAGCTCGCGGTCGTCATCGGACGTCCGGCACGCAACGTCGCAGTCGAGGACGCGTTGTCGTATGTTGCCGGTTACAGCGTGGCCAACGATCTCTCCCTGCGAGATGTATTTGTACGCGACTACATTGGCGTGCAATCACCGTTCCACTTCGACTGGATCTCCCAGAAGTGTTGGGAAGGAAGTTGTCCGCTTGGACCCTGGATCACGCCAGCAGAAGACATTGTGGATGTCCAGACACTTGGAATCCGTCTTTGGCGCAACGGCGAGTTGCGTCAGGATTCGAACACAGCGGAAATGATCTTTAGCGTTGCTGAGCAGATCGCTTTCCTGAGCAGCCGGGTGACGCTGTACCCTGGCGATGTGATCCTGTCGGGTACGCCCGCTGGAGTCGGCATGCCGCATAAACAGTTCATCGAGCCAGGCGACGAGATTGAGGTCTGGATCGAAGACATTGGCACGCTGAAAAACACTTTCGCGGCCCACGACGCCACAAGAACGGGTAGCTGAAGGGGAGGAGGCAACGAGGGCTTCCTCGGCTTTTCGCTGTTCAGGGGCTCCGGGTCCTGCAACGCTCTCCTTTGCCTGCTATGCAGCGCGTCCGTCTCGCATGAACCAGGTCGGTGATAGAAAGCCGAGCGACGAATGACAGCTCTTACACTAAACGCCCCGCCGCGAGGCGTGGTTTGGGCGACTGCTGCGAACTGTCGCGGTAAGCGCACGTCCACGCGTCTCGCAACAGCAGCATAGAGATGCGAACTGGCGTATTGCGGTAGATCGCGATGACACCGGTTCGAATCGGGTTATCGTATCCGTTTGATATTTTAAAGATTAGTCATCCTAATTATAACAACAAGCTTGTTGATCAGCGTTTCCCTAGTCTTTTATAACCAGGCATCGCGCCACAAGAATGGAGATTTGATCGTCATGAAAATCAAATGGAGCGCGGCGTTGCTCGTCGCAGCGTCGGGGTTCACGTATGCCCAAAGCAGTGTCACGCTATATGGTATCGTCGATACAGGACTGTCGTACTACAACCACGCAACAGCCCACGGTGGATCGGAGGTTGGGGTGCCTACTCTGACTGGTGAAGTTCCGTCACGCTGGGGATTGAAAGGTGTCGAGGACCTCGGTGGTGGCTACAAGACATTCTTTGTCCTGGAGAACGGCTTTCAGCCGGGCACCGGCTCGCTGAACTATGGCGGGCGCCTCTTCGGCCGTCAGGCGAATGTCGGGGTGAGCAGCGACTACGGCTCAGTTACGCTCGGCCGGCAAATGAACATGACGATGTACGCGCTGACGAACGCGGATGTAATCGGCCCCTCGATTCACTCGATGGCCAGCTTCGACCCGTATCTGCCGAACTCGCGCAGCGACAACGCGGTTGGCTATCTCGGCAAATTCCATGGCGTCACTTTCGGAGGAACATACAGCTTTGGTCATGACGCGGCCGGTCCTGCTGGCCCCGCGGCGACGAACTGCGGAGGACAGGTGCCGGGCGACTTTGTTGCGTGCCGGCAGTACACCGCGCTGCTCGCCTACGATTCTGCGAGCTTCGGCGTGGCCGCATCCTACGACGTGATGCGCGGCGGTGCGGGCGCGTCGGCGCCGTTGAACAACAGCGCGTACACAGATACGCATAACATTGTCGACGGTTACGTGTTTTTAGGCCCAACCAAGATCGGTGTCGGTTGGGTCAGAAACAACATGGCAGCCGCGACCCATTTGCAGACAGATATTTTCTTCGTGGGGGCCACGTACTATCTCACACCAGCGCTTTCCTTCGACGCTGAAGGAGTACGTAATCTGCAACGCGGACGGGCGGGAACTAACGACTCGAGCGCGACGCTACTGGTCGGACGCGTAAATTACCAGCTATCGAAGCGCACGGAGGTGTACACGTCGTTCGGATACATGTTCAACAGTGCGCTGGCTGCCAACCCGGTTGCGGCTGGCGGTACTGTCGAAACTGGCGCGGATCAGCTTGGCGTCATGGTCGGTCTGCAGCAGAAATTTTGATACGTAGTAGCGAGGCTGGAGTGGGTAGTATTCGTATATATAAATAGGAATACAAATTAATATGAAATGCTGACCACTTGGTGCAGATGGCTGGATGAAGTTACGATTGCGTCCGCAACCGGACATTGCGGACGCAATCCGTGATCGATGACGGGTGTGATTGTTCTGCTGCTTGGTGTGCCCATATGCACCAACGAGAAACAGGTATGACTCTGCAGGTACGGGGGCACCCCAAGATGCAAGCCACTAATCGATTTTGAGGAAGTAATGAAAAAACCTTTTCGAATGGGTATTGTCGGTCTGAGCGCGGAGCGTGGTTGGGCCTCCACCGCACACATCCCGGCCTTGCGTGCCCTGACCGACGCGTACGAGATCGCCGGAGTCGCCAACACCAGTCTCGCGAGCGCCAAGTCTGCTGCGGCTGCCTATGACATTCCGCAAGCCTTTGCGAGCGTGGCGGAACTCATTGCCTCGCCGGACATAGATGTCGTGATTGTCACGGTCAAGGTCCCGTACCACCGGGAGGTCGTCACGGCGGCTTTGGAGTCAGGCAAGGCTGTTTATTGCGAGTGGCCGCTGGGAAATGGCCTTGCGGAAGCGATCGAGCTTGCGCGACTTGCCAATCAGAAAAATGCACGGACGGTCGTGGGAACGCAGGCCATCGCATCGCCCGAGGTCGAACTCGTGCGCAAGCTCGTTGTCGACGGATACGTTGGCGATGTGCTGTCATCGACGTATGTTGGCTCCGGATTCACTTGGGGTGACGAGATTTCTCGCGGCGACGCGTATGCGATGGACTCGCGTAACGGTGCCACCATGCTTTCGATCATTGGCGGACATGCCATTGCTGCCGTACAACGCGTGCTTGGCCCGATAGACGAGGTGGGGGCGTTGCTATCACAGCGTCGGCAGACCGTGCGCATAGTGGAGACAGGGGACACGATCCCGATGAAGACGCACGACCAGGTCATGTTCACCGCCGTCTTGCAGTCCGGCGCACCGTTGTCGTTCCAGCTTCGGGGCGGCCTGCCTCACGGTACGGGGTTGCTGTGGGAGATCAATGGAACCGAGGGGAATCTACGTATCTCGGCGACGTTCGACGCGGTTCCCGTGGTGAACATCTCGCCGTTACGAGTTGAGGCAGCGCGCAAGAAGCAAGATGGATTTACCGAGCTCGAAGTTCCGAAGTCATACGCGTTCGGTCTTGACGACGCGGTCGCAGCGCGCAACGTCTGCGGCATTTATCGATTGCTGGCCGAAGATTTGCGTCACGACACCCGTACCGCTCCGGATTTCAATGACGCAGTAGCCCTTCACGAGGTTATTGACGCCATTGAGCGGTCGGACCAGACCGGTAGGCGAGTGCGAATTGCTTGACCACCGTAGGGTAGGCAATGATGCTTTGCACATCGATTCGAGCGTTCCTGGCGCCCAACCGGTTAGTTGAATGCTTTCTGCCGACCCGGCGCCGCATTTGTACGGTGGAGCAGAATCTCGCTGATGTCAGTGATTGGGCTCATCGGTAGATTTTTTGTCAAATGTTCGGCGTTCTACCGGGTGCAAAGTTGCTTTGCAAATCAGGACATATGCACGCCCTCGCTATCAATCTATTCTCAGGCAAAGGTTCTGCCGTGTGACATTGGTGTCCGAAGAATTGGCGGTTGAACCGATGTCGGGAGGCCACGAGGAGTGCATCGTCCTTTCGAATGAGGCCCTTGAGCGTCTGCGAAACGCCGTGCGACCGGCGACATGTCTCTTACAAAATGAGGGAGCGATATATGGAAAATTCATGCACTAACGGCATGTCGCGCGCTTTTGTGACACATCTACTCGATCCTGAAGATAGAAAAATCGCGGAGGTGATGCGAGCCGGGGCCAGCGCCACCAAAGGGATGAAGTTCGGGATCGAAGCCCGCGGAGCTTTCGATGTCATGATGGAAAGCGTTGTGCCGCACGACAATGTGACGTTCGAATACGACGCAGTGGGCGGCATCCCAGGGATTTGGGTGATTCCTGCCCACAGCCAGCCAAACGAGGCAATCATCCATCTGCATGGAGGCTGGTTTAACTTCGGCTCGGCCAACGCATTTCGCCATCTTGTCGCGCATATCGCGGCGAGGAGCGAGGCGAGGGCCTTTGTTCCGGACTACCGGCTGGCCCCTGAACATCCGTTCCCTGCAGCGGTTGACGATGCGCTGGCCTGCTATCGCGGACTCGATGAAAAGAACATTTCCCGGATTGCCGTAACTGGTGACTCGGCCGGCGGCAACCTCGCGCTGATTCTCGCACCAGGCGTCACTGGCAACGACATCTCTACAAAGGCGGCTCCTGTCGGCGTGGTTGCATTGTCACCGGTTACCGATCTAACTCTATCGGGTGCGACATACGAGACCCGCGCGGATGCCGATCCGCTTTTCACCCGTGCACAAACTTCTGAGCTTGTGCATTCCTATTTGCGTGGCGCGGATTCCAAACATCCCCACGCTTCGCCGCTACATGCGCCGTTGACCGGTTTGCCTCCCATTCGCATTCACGTGGGAGACGATGAAGTGCTGCTGGATGACTCACGAGAATATGTCCGGCGCGCAGTCGCCGCAGGTGTTGATGCACGAGTTGACGTCTGGATGGGAATGCCACACGGATTTGCTGGCAGGATCGGAGTGTTGAAGGCTGCGGGAGAGGCGCTCGATGCTATCGGTGTGTTTTTTGGAGAGAAGCTGAAATCGGGGCCGACCGTAAGCTAATAGTCACACAACAGGTAGGCAAAGCGGACTGATCAAGCTGATCGCCGCCACTCAACTGGCGCTGGCGCTGGACGGCGGTGCGGGCGGAGAGATCGTCGTGTTGATGTGAAATTTTTGATCTTGGCCGCGTTGGCGAGCGCGTCGCGCGAGTCAGTCGCGGCCTTATTTAGGAGAATTGATGAGAAACGCTATAGAGGGTGTTGCACTTGATGTTCTGTTTCGTGAGGCACGTTCGTACAGGGCGTGGCTGGACGAGCCGGTGTCGGACGAAATCTTGCGTCAGGTTTACAACCTGATGAGATGGGCTCCCACCAGCGCCAACGGTAGTCCCGCACGGATCCTTTTCTTGCGTACCAAGGCGGCAAAGGAGAGACTATTGCCGGCACTCGCTTCCGGCAACGTGGACAAGACGATGAACGCCCCGGTGACAGCTATCATCGCTCACGACCTGAAATTCTACGAGAAGTTGCCGCAGCTATTGCCGCATGATCCAGGCATGCGAGATCTCTTCGCCAATGCGCCGGAACTCGTAGATGCCACGGCGAAACGCAACTCCAGTCTGCAAGGCGCGTACATGATTCTGGCTGCACGTGCGTTAGGACTGGATTGCGGACCTATGTCGGGGTTCGACAACGCGAAGGTCGACGAGGAATTTTTTGGTGCCGGAAAGAGCGAGCCGAATTCTGTCGAAGAGTTCTTTCCCGAGGGGCACATTAAATCGAACTTCCTTTGCAATCTCGGGTACGGCGACAAGGCAACCCTGTTTGCGCGCGCGCCACGCCTCGAATTCGATCAAGCCTGTACGCTTTTATAGATCTGTTCAGTCACTTCAGGCCGAGCCATGCCGCCGCGTTCTTCCATCGTAAGGCTTCCAGGGTCGCGTGATTCAAGCCGAGGCTAGCGACCCGCGCCGCCGGATTGGCGTCCATGATCGCAAATGGGTAGTCGGTTCCAATCATTACGCGATTCTCGCCGACAGTTTCGATGAGCGCCTGGATGGCTGTGGCGCTGTAGAGGAGATCGTCGTAATAAAGCGTGCGCGCTGCTTCGACCGGCGCTACGGGCACGGCTTCCCGAAGTGTCTCCAGTGTCTCCCAAGCAAACTGCATGCGTGGCAGCAATGTCTGAATCGCACCGCCACCATGGCTCAGAGCAACGCGCAGGCGGGGGAATTTATTTGGCAAGCCGCCTGTGATCAACGATGCCGCGGCGAGACCAATCTCGCCGGGGAACGCGACGACCTGCTCCAGTGATGCAGGCCCAATCAGCCGGTCCATGCCGGCCGGGCGCAGCGGATGCACGAAGATAGCCGCGTTGAGTGCCTCGGCGGCCTCGAAGAATGGGAAGAAACGTGGATCGCCGATCGGCACGCCGTTCACGTTACTGCCGACCTCAACCCCTGCCAACCCCAGTGTGCTAACCGCAAATTCGAGCTCCTGAATCGCGCGGTCGATGTTCTGCAGGGGGGCGCCGCCGAGTGCGCTAAAGCGGTCGGGGGCGCGGACCACCATATTCGCCAGCGTTTCGTTCAGATAGCGCGCCAGTGTCGCGCCATCTGCGGAATCAAGCCAGTACGACAGTAGCTCAGGCATCGGGGAGAGCACTTGCCGCTCGACGTCGAGCCGGTTCATGTCGGCGCGTCGAACATCGATGTCCCACGCCTGATGCGAGACCGTCCGATACACCTTGGATGACACGACAACGTGCCGGTGGCAAGCATGACCTTCACGCATCGAGGGCCATGGCGCGTCTGGATAGCTCCCCACATAGGCAGGGAAGTCGTGCGGAACGACATGAGTATGAATGTCGATGCATCCGCATGGCGATGGCTGATGTGCCGTTTTCATAAGGGTAACTCCTGGTATTTGCAGATTGCAAAAACAGTTGCAAAAACAACTTCTATGAGCTTTAATTCAATCACATATTAGTTGTTTTTGCAATAAATTTGGAGGTGACAGGAATGACCACGACTTCGAGTGTTATCGAGCGGCAGTCCGCATCGCTGGGCGATGCGGCATCTGACGACGACTTGTTTGCGCGTTTGCTGGATGCAGCTGTAGAACTGCGGCCGCTGGTCGCCAAACGTGCTCGCCAGACCGAGCAGGATCGACGCGTTTCGTCGGACGTGACGAATCTGCTCAGGGAAGGGGGGCTCTACCGGGTGGTGCAGCCGCGGCGTTTTGGCGGGTATGAGTTGAGCCTGGAGGCGTTGCGCCGTCTTGCATTCGAAATTGGCCGGGGCTGTGCTTCAACCGGTTGGTGTTACGGACTGAGCGCGGCCGCGTCATGGGTGGTCGGCATGTTCCCGGAGCAAGCGCAGCAAGACGCGTGGGGCGAGTCGCCGGACGCACTGATTGCCTCCTGCATTGCGCCGACGGGCAAGGCCGCGCCGACCGAGGGCGGCTTCCGGCTGAAGGGCCGATGGAGCTTCGGCAGCAACAGCGATAACGCTCAGTGGCTGTCGCTCGGGGCGATGGTCGACCAGCCCGAAGGAGCGGCGCCCCGGCCGATCTTCCTGCTGGTACCGCAGGGCGAATACAAGATCGTCGACACGTGGTTCACGGTGGGTCTCGCAGGCACCGGCAGCAAGGACATCTTCATCGAAGAGGAAGTGTTCGTCCCTGCGCATCGCACCGTCGCGTTTTCGGAGGTTCTCGAACAGGAAGCCCCGGGCGCAGACCTTCACGACTCGGCGCTTTACCGGGTGCCCTTCCTGAGCGGCTTCCCGCCGCTGTTGGCCAACCCGGCTGTGGCTGCCCTGCGCGGCGCAATTGATGAATTCGTCGAGAGCATCGCCGCACGGGCTACGCGCGGAGCCTTTACGGGGGGCGGCGCCTCGGTTGCCCAGTTCGGGCATGTCCAGTCGGCGGTGGCGCAGGCCGAAGCCGCGGTCGACGCTGCACAGCTCATTTTGCAACGTGACCTGCAACAAATCACCGAGTGGGTGGACGGCGGGGTCAAGTTGAGCAAGGAGCAACGCATCACGCTACGGCGCGGCCACGCCTACGCGGTGCGTCTGTGTGTTGACGCTATCAACGCACTGTATGACGTCGTAGGTGGAACGGGCATTCAGTTGGACAGCGGCATCCAGCGTGCGTGGCGCGACATCAATGCCGTTGCGCACCACATCAGCGTCAACTGGCACGCGGTGTCCACGATGTATGGGCAGATGCGGCTCGGTCTGCCGCCACGCGGTCAGTACTGAAGGGGAGGATGTAATGGTCCGATACCGGAAACTGGGGCGCGTGGAACTTAACGTGACTCATCTGGAGAAGTCGCGCCGCTTCTATGAACAGGTGGTGGGGCTGCAATACGTGGACACCGGCGCCGATGGAGAGATCCGGTTGCGGTGCGATCACGATCACCATAACGTGGTGCTGCATGCAGCGTCGGAAGCAGGGCTCCGGTGCGCCGGTTTCATGCTGGAGGACGAAGCGCAGTTCGAGCCGCTGATCGAACGGCTTAAGCGCGCCGGTCTCGAAGTGCACGAAACGGCGCTGGAGATCTGTCGGGAACGGGCGCAGCTGCGGGCAATAAGGGTATTCGAACCGCTGATCGGCGCAACGGTGGAGTTTTACATTCCGTTGTCAGACGCGGAGCGTCCATTCCAGCCTTCGGTCGCGCGCATCCAGCGGATCGGGCATGTCGTCTTCAACACCCCTGATGCGGCGCGCGCCATTGAATTCTGGCGGGACGTACTGAATTTTAGGGAGTCCGACTCGCTCGGCGAATTCGTCACTTTCATGCGTGTTTGGCCGAACCCCTATCATCACGGAATCGGTATCGCCCGCTTCGATCGCCGCTGTCTGCACCACGTCAATTACATGGTGACGGAAATCGACGATATCGGTAAGGCGCTAACGCGCCTGAAGGCCGCCAACTCCGACGTGGTATTCGGACCTGGCCGGCATCCCGCTTCCGACAGCGTCTTTCTGTATTTCCTTGACCCCGATGGGTTGACGATGGAGTACAGCTTCGGGATGGAGACATTTACTGAAGCGCATCCTCGTGAGCCGCGGCGCATGGCGCCGTCTCCCAGCAATTTTGACTCCTGGGGTTCCGTGCGCGATCCGCGCTGTTTCACCGGTGCTGGCGCGAACGCCACGCCCGTTTTGACTGGACAAAAATGATGAGCGCAATCTCTATCGATGGTCGCGAGCTCCGCAACGCACTGGGACGTTTTGCGACCGGTGTCTGTATTGTCACAACACGTACTGAAGACGGGCGGCAGGCTGCATTGACAGTCAATTCGTTCTGCTCAGTTTCGCTCGATCCACCGCTGGTCGCGTGGTATCTAAATGATAGGTCGCCGAGCCTGACGGTCTTCAAGGAATCGGGATATTTTGCCGTGCATATCCTGGCCGCCGATCAGCAAGACCTCGCGACCCACTTCGCCAGATTCGCGGAAGACAAGTTCGCGCCATTCAGCGAACGCGTGCAGGCGGGACTCGGCGACGTGCCGGTGCTCGGTGACGTGCTGGCCTGCTTCGAGTGCCGGACGTCGGGCATCGAGCCCTACGGCGACCACGTCATGATTCTGGGCCACGTCGAGCGCTTCTCATACGGCAGCGAATCGCCGCTGCTGTTCCATGCCGGCCGCTTCATCGAGCACAGTGCCACCGCGTGACGGCGAACCCTGATTGGTCGCCGCGGATCGGCGATTACCCGAGGACAACAAAGACAATTGGAGATGATCGTGCAATGGATGTTCAGAAGCCGCTGGTGGATCGTGTTTGGCTCGCTGCTGGGGCTGTCGGTCGGTAACGTCACCGTCCTGCAGTTTTCGACGTCGGTGCTGATGAAGCCCATCATGGCGGAGTTCGGCTGGAGTCGCAGCGTGATGTCCGTCGCGGTCATGCTGGGGTCGTTCTTCGCCGCAGTTGCAACGCCCGTCGCAGGCAGACTGATCGACAGGCGTGGGATCAGGCGGGTCACGCTGGTTGCCATTGCGCTCTTTGCGCTGGCCATCGCGGCCATGTCTCTGGCGCCGGCCATTCCCGCGGCGTTTCTGGCCATGTTCGCGCTAATGGGCCTGTTCAGCGGCGGCCAGGCACCGCTGCCTTATGCCAAGGCGATCGCCGCGGCTTTTGATCGGCGGCGCGGCCTCGCAATGGGCATCGCCATGACGGGCGTAGGTTTGGGTGCGGCGCTCGTGCCGCGGCTCACACAACTGTATCTCGACAGGCTCGGATGGCGAGGCGCGTACGTCGCGATCGGCTTGACCGTGCTCGTCATCGCGTTTCTCGCAGTCGGACTGTTCATCCGTGATCCGGCTGGCGCGCCTCGCATCTCGGAGGAGCACATGCGCGCGTCCGGCTTGCCAGGGCTCGAAGCGGGCGAGGCAGTGCGCCGCCCGGACTTCTGGAAGCTTGCGGTGGTGTTCCTGTGCATTCCCATCGTTGTCAACGGCACCGTCGTGCACCTTGTGCCGTTGCTGACTGACCGCGGCATTCCGGCGAGCCAGGCGGTAGCCGTGTTTTCAGGCATCGGGGCGTCGTTGATCGCAGGGCGCTTGTTGTGCGGCGTTCTGCTGGACCGGTTTTTCGGTCCCCACGTCGCGATCGCGTTCGTGATCCTGCCGGCCATAGGCGTGGTTGTATTGCTTGGCAGTGCCGACGTGTTGCTCACGACAATCGGTGCAGTGCTGGTCGGCCTCGGGATGGGTGCCGAAGTCGATCTCATCGCGTTTCTGCAGAGTCGATATTTCGGCCTGCGCGCGTTTGGACAGATCTACGGCTATCTGTTCGCAGTGTTCACCGTCGGTACCGGACTCGGCCCTTTCGTGATGGGCGCGGTCTACGATGCCACGGGTTCCTACCGCCCCGCGCTGATTGCGTTCGACGGCGTACTCACCTGCGCTTGCTGGCTGCTACTGAGACTCCCGCGCAGTTACGCCTATCCCGTCCAGACTCCTGCACACGGCGGCGAACCAGAAGATCCGCCCCATACGAGCCTGGCGTAATCCACTTCAATTTGACATCCATGAAACTCGTTACTTACCAGCACCACGCAAACATTTCTATCGGCAAGGTGGAGGGCGACCTTGTGATTGACCTGCCGCTCAACGATCCGACTTTGCCGGCCACCATGAAGGAATTGCTGCAGGCCGGTCCGGAAGCAATGGCGCGTGCGCGCGCCGTGCGGCCCGGCCACGCCGTTGCGCTAGCGCAGGTCACGCTGCTTGCTCCGCTGCCGAATCCGTCCAAATATCTCGCGATTGGTATGAACTACCGAAAGCACGTGGCGGAGGCGGCCAAGGTCGGAGTGCAGACCCCGCCCACACAGGTCTGGTTCAACAAACAGGTTTCCTGCATCAACGGTCCGTTCGGTGACGTGCACTTACCCGCAGTATCGAATCAGCTCGATTATGAAGTCGAGCTGTGTGTGGTCATCGGCCAGCGCTGTCGACACGTGAGCCGCGAAGCGGCGAGCGCGGTTATCGCCGGTTATATGGTGTGCAACGATGTATCGGTGCGCGACTGGCAGCTCGCCACTCAGACCATGACGATTGGTAAGTCGTTCGATACCTGCGGACCCACTGGCCCTTGGATCGTTACCCCTGATGAGCTCGGTGACCCACTCGGCTTACGCTTGCGGATGTGGGTGAACGGCGAACTGCGTCAGGATGATGTGACTGGCGCGATGATTCACGACATCTACGATCAGATCGCTCACCTGTCCACCGCGTTTACGCTCGAACCGGGTGATCTGCTGGCGACGGGCACACCGTCGGGCGTGGGCGTCGCGATGAGCCCTCCTGTGTATTTGAAGGCGGGCGATGTCATGCGAGCCGAAATAGAAGGGATTGGTTCAATCACAAATCGCGTCATTGCCGAGCCGGTGCGAGGCGGGTGGGCAACACGAACAGGTTAAGCTCCGAATATGCCCGAGCGTGTTGGCGAATTTAGTGCCAAGAGAGGGCGCTTCCATTGAAACGAGTGCAGGGGATCGGGCCACACAGACTCGAGCGTGGGCCACAACGCAACACTGATCTTGATGATTCACGAGGGAAACGAAGTGCCAAAATCCGCGCTCACGATCAGAGTCAAGTTCATGCTCGCCTTCGGCGCCAGTGCGGCAGTGATACTGGTCGTTGGACTAATTGGAATTGTCGGTCTGCTACATCTCGACAGCGATGCGTCCCGGTCATACCGCTGGGTGATGGGGGCGCTGATCGCAGTCGCGGTGGTGGGCATCGTCGTCGTGGCTTGGACTGGCCACCATCTTCAATCCATCGTATGCGGTGGTTTGAATCGCATCACCATGAAGTTCGAGGAGATCACCCGAACCCTCGACTTGTCGTCGCGGTCTGCACCACGGCGCATGGATGAGTTTGCCCGCGCTGCCCTCGCGTTCGACAAGTGGATGGCGCGTATGGAAGAGACGATGCTGGCCGTACGTGCCTCGACTGATTCGGTAACAGTGGCGACACGTGACATAGCGACCGGTAACCTTGATCTTTCCGCCCGGACGGAGGAGCAGGCCGCGTCACTGACCGAGACTGCATCGAGCATGACGCGACTGAGCGAGACAGTGAGAAAGAACGCCGACAGCGCACGCGAAGCGAGTGGCCTCGCAACCGATGCGACGTATATCGCAGAGTCGGGCAGCGGCGTCGTGAAAGCAATGGTGACGACCATCGACCAGATCTACGGTAGTTCAAACAAGATATCTGAGATCACGGGCGTGATTCAGGGCATCGCCTTCCAGACGAACATTCTTGCACTGAACGCAGCGGTGGAAGCCGCTCGCGCGGGTGCACAAGGTCGAGGCTTTGCGGTTGTGGCGAGCGAAGTCCGCAACCTCGCTCAACGTTCGGCGTCCGCGGCGAAGGAGATCAAGGATCTGATCGCATCATCTGTTGCAATGATTGAGGTAGGTTCTCAGCAGGCGGGGAAGTCAACGTTGCCATGAGCGAGATTAAAGGCGCTATCCAACGGGTTTCAGAGATCATTCGCGAGATCGCCGGCGCATCGGAGCGGCAGAGCTATGGTATTGAGCAGGTGAACCAGGCAGTCATGCAGATGGAGGAAGTGACCCAGCAGAACGCCGCGCTTGTTGAGCAGGCAGCGGCAGCAGCAAGTTCTCTCGAGGAGCAGGCTGGTAAGCTGAAATCAACGGTGTCGTCGTTCAAGCTTTCAGATACGATGCGATCGGCCGCATGAACCACGATGCGGGGCGGGGCATGTCTACTTTTGACGAAACCTTCCACCCGAGCACCAGGTCTCCAGGATGGTCACTGGGCGACGACTACGGAGGGCGTTGACGACGCCCCTTTAAATGCTCGCGCTCGCCCCGATGTGTCTGCCGAAATTGGGCATCAGTACGCGGCCGTGTTGAAAGGAGCCTTCTATTGGGCACCCTATGCCCGTCGATGGCGAGGGCGGGCAGCACACACCGGCGCCCGTCTAGTATTAGTCGGGGGCTTTGCCGCCCGCTTCACGTCGGCGTACGCGACGCGCGACGGCGAGCTTGCGATTGACCGCGGGCGCGTCTTCGTAGTTATCGACAAGGTTGGAGTAGACCGCTCGGAGGGTATTGAGCGTGATTTCCAGTTCACGGGCCGATACGCCCTTTACAGACGCGCGTTCGATCTGCCAGGCGCGCGGTGCGAGTTCGCTGACGATGCCAGCTCCCTCGGAGGTCAGGGACAGACAGATCGTCCGACGATCGGAGGCGGACTCGCTGCGGCAGATGTAGCCCTTTGTCTCGAGGGCACTCACAGCGCGTGAAAGATAGGATAGTTCCGACCCGGTATGACTTGCGAGATCGGATAATGTCTGATGGTCTTCGTGGCGGAGCGCCGCCAGCACCCGCCAACCCTGAAGGTTGATGTCGTAGGACTTGAGGTCGTCGCTGAAGCGTGCCGCGATGATGCTCGCCGCGAGATTGAGCAGATATCCGACCGAATTGTCGAGGTCGTGATCGGGACGTTCCGTGGGCAACGGCTGCGTGCTCCGTTCTCGAGCACGCGGCTGACGTGTGATGGAATCGGAAGTGGTCATGATCGCGTTCGTCAGGTTAGATTCGAACCTGAATGATAGCTTAAGCTACTGTTTTTTAGGGGCCGCCACGCTCAATTCGATGCAATGTTATATAGCTACGTGCAATGTTGATTGCATACGGTATCCCAGTGTGCCGACGCCCGTTCAAGGCGGTTCGCGCGCTGTTGATTCGAATCGCCGCTAGCACGCAAGCTGCTCGCGGCGCCCTCGAAAAACTTCTTGACAATCTTGTGGAGGGCGGCGCGTCAAGGGCGCGACCGCTGGTGGCTCGCGGCGACCGGCAAGGGCGACCACGAGCGAGAGGTGTCGGCTACGACAGAGATGATGGTGGAGTTCACGCGTTCGATGCACTGGAGATTCCTGTCCCGGTGCCGGCGCGATGGCCGTGGTCGGAGCGGGGATGGAGGCATCGGAAAGATGAGACTAAACGGAAGACGAGGTCGGTCTTATATTTTCAACACTATAGACATAATGTTGAAATAGCGGCTATCAAGGATTGGATATGTGTCGGTTTACGTTATATTATTTAACTGATTTCATCTAAACCGCTCCCATGTCCGACGTTCTGCCTGACGAAGCGCGCCTCGCCGCCGAAATCGACCGCCTGAAGACGGAATTCCCGAAGACCCGTGAGCTGTACCGCGAGGTCTGCGCGCTGCTGTTCTTTCGCTTCGGCCTCACGCCGACCGCGAACCGTCTCTATCAGCTCGTGAAGCGAGGCAGCATGAGTACGCCGACTGCGGTGCTGGGGGAATTCTGGACCGAGCTGCGCGAAAAGAGCCGGGTGCGGATCGAACACCCGGACCTGCCGGCCGATCTGCAGGCGGCCGCCGGCGAGCTGGTTGCCACACTGTGGACGCGGTCGACCGCGTCGGCACAGGGGGCACTCGACACGCTACGGGCCGAGGTCGAAGCGGAGCGGGCCGCCGCGCAGAACACGGTCACGTCGATGCAGGGCGAACTGGGCCGGACCGAAACCGCACTCGAGCAACGCACCGGCGCGCTGCTGGCCGCCCAGGTCCGGATCCAGGAACTCGAGCAGGGGCAGGCCGCTGGCGAGGCCACGCGTCGCGCGCTCGAAGCGGAGATCGCCCGGCTGCAGGACGAAAACGCCGCGCGCGACCGGTCACTCGCGCAGGCGCGGGCGGATTTCTCGGACGAGCTCGGGAAGCTGCGGGCCAGCGCCGCACTGGCGGAAGAGCGTTTGCGGGCGGCCGAAAAGCGGGCGCTGCTGGAGATCGAGCGCGAGCGGGTCGCCAGCGCGCGACTCCAGAAGGAACTCGACACCGTGACGCGCCGCACGGAGCAGGGTGAGGCGCGTCACCGCAGCGAGCTGCAGGCACTGCAGGCGCAGCTCGCCGACGCGCGACACCAGGCTGGGGTCCTCGAGGGCAGCCTCGTCGCCGTGCGCGACGCAAGCGCTGGCTACGCGCGTGAGCTCGGGTTCCTGCGGCAGCAGATGACGGGGGCGGTTGCCCCGCGCACCGCAGGTCGCAAGGGTGCCCTGGTCAAGGTATCCGCCGGCAAGCCGCCGCGCGCGGCCCGCAAGGCGGCATCGCCAAAGAAACCGGGATAGGCGCATGACCGCGATTGCCCGCAAAAGAAAGAAGGCCGTCTGTCCACCGATCGGTGCGTTGATGCGGTATCGCGACCGCACCGTGCGCGTGGTCGCCGAAGCCAGTGGCCAGCGCGCGGTGATCGAATCAATTGACGTCCACGGTCGCCCGTTCCGCAGCGTGGTGAAATGGGCTAATCTGGCCGGACTGAATGATCAACTCTTCTGACGCTCATCACCATGCAGCTCGATATCTTCGCCGACAGCCGCGACGTCATGCTCCGCAACGATGTGCTGGGCGCGCTGCAGCGGCGCCATCCGGGCGACGCCCGCGAGGCCTGGCAGAGACTGGCCGATGAATTTCCCGATGACGGTAGCCTGCCCGGACTGGTGACCCTGATCGGGGTGCTCGAGGAGGGTGTCGCCACGCCGTTCACGGCCCATGCAACGCTTGCCGCAGCATGTTCGCGCCTGAACGATGAGGTTGAACCGGCGGCGCGGCGGTTACTGGGCGACGCCGCGGGGTGTGCGTGGATGGTGCCGTGGTGGCGGGCCGTTGCGCAGCGGGCCGCAGGGGTGCCGTTCCGTACGGACGTCAGTGAGCATCATGCGGCGCCAGTCTGGCTGCGTGCGGGCGACTGGGAGTCGGCGAGGCACGCCGTCGAGGCTATCGTATCGTGGCGGCGGATTCCCGCGCCGCTCGCATGGATGGCAGAGGCGCGGTACCGCTCAGAGGGACTGGAGCCGGTGTGGCCCCTGCTCACGGAACTCGCGTGGCTGTCCCCGGGCCGCTTTGCCGGCCTGTCACAGCGGCTCGCCGACGTCTCACTTGATGCTTTGCGCAGGAAGTTCGACGCGAATTTCGACGGCTCAGGTCAGACCGCCGACCTCGCATGGTTCCCCGCGTGGGTACTGACCGAGAAACCCGGCCTGGCCCCGCTGCTGCGTGAAGCGCAGCCGTCGCGCCAGACGGCGCCGGAGCGGGCGACGCGGCTGCTGCTGCAGATCCTGAGCCTTGAGCGTCAGGGTAACCAGCATGAACTGGTCGAACGTCGCAAGGCGCTCCGTGATCTGCATGGTGGTTTGTACGCCATTTACATGAAGACGCGCTGACCCGTCGCGCACACAGATAATGGCCCGTACGACCTCACATAAGTGGGCCTTTGCGGCCCGGTTCCGGCGCGGCGCGTTTGGCTGGAAATCCGCGCTTCCCATCCAGCGTCTTAAGGAAGCTGTCACGGAAATCCGGCAGGTCGCCCGTAGGGAGCCGATGGTGGCGGCCGACGGTGCCGTGTCTTTACTCGAGAAGCTTTCGCCGGCGCTCGAGCAGGTAGACAGCTCTTCCGGGGCGATTGGCACCGCGGTGAATCGCGCAATCGACGCACTTGTGACGGTAATCGCCGGGGTGGACGTGCCGGCCCCGGTACGCACGCGCTGGCTGGAACGCCTGTTTGATGCGCTCCAGGACGACCGGATGCCGTACATCGAGCAGTTGGGCGATCGCTGGGGTGACCTGTGCGCCTCGCCCGCCATCGCGTCCGCATGGGCAGACCGGCTGTTGCCGGTGACAGCGCGCGTGATGGGCGCTGACGGTGTGGGGGAGCATTTCGTGGGCACCACCGCCTGCCTGAGTGCGCTGAATGCCGCCCGGCGCCATGAAGAACTGATCGCGCTGGTGAACGGCGCGCGCCTGAACGGGTGGGGGTATCGCCAGTACGGGGTGGATGCCCTGATCGCACTCGGTCGTCCGGCCGAAGCACTGCGTTACGCGGAAGCGTCCAGGGGGCTGAATGCGCCCGCTGCCGCAATCGCCCGCAAGTGCGAAGCTATCCTCCTGTCGTCGGGCTTGATCGACGAGGCATATCGACGCTACGCGATCGAGGCTAACCAGGCCACCACGCATCTCGCGACGTTCCGTGCCATCGCGAAAAAGTATCCGGACAGGAGTCCAGACAGCATCCTCCACGATCTGGTCGCGAGCAGTCCCGGCGCCGAGGGGAAATGGTTCGCCGCCGCAAAGGACGCTGGCCTGCTCGATCTGGCAGCGTCTCTCGCGATGCGCGGCCTCACCGACCCGCGAACCCTGACGCGGGCCGCACGCGATTTCGCGCAGCGCAAGCCTGAATTCGCGGTGGCCTGTGGCACAGCAGCGCTGCACTGGATGGCAGCAGGCTTCGGTTACGAAATCACGGGGAGCGACGTGCTGGATGCCTACGGTGCGCTGGCGGATGCGGCTCTTGCCACCGGCATGGAACGTGACCAGCTCAACAGGCGTCTGCGGGACCAGTTTGCAGCCGTTCAGGGGCATTCATTCGTCGCCACGGTCCTGGCGCAGTATTGGGTGGCGTGACGTCGCGATGCATCTAGGTCACAGGATTGACGGTTGCCGCACGGCCCGTGGCCCGGGCGTGTAGTCGTCAATGGGTCGCTCCCGGTCGCGTGGGACAAGCGCCCGTTTATCGCCGATAACTGAACTGGAGCGCAACGCAGCCGTAGACGCCATTTTTACGATAGACAGAAGTCAGCACAGGACCTTGCATCATGGAAGAGTACAACCCCGAATCCGCCCCCGAATCTGAATCGTGGCTCGAACTCGACGAACAGGAGCGAATTGCCCTCGTCGAAACGTATCACCGTGTCGCGCGGGTCAAACTTCCCAACGTCACGGCACATGCTGCGCTACACGCGATCGTCGAAAACCAGATCGCCCTGAACCTTGAGCCGGTGGTCCGGGCGATGCACCGTCTCAGGAAAGAAGGCCTGACGCGACACGATGCTGTCCACGCGATCGGCTCCGTCGTCGCAGAGCATCTGTTTGATATTTTGAAGACGAATCAGAACGACGATGCTACGGTTTCGCAGGCGCGTTATGACGCGGCGGTGGAACGATTGACCGCCGCCAGTTGGCGCAAAGGGGAGCACTGATGCCAATACCATCGAAGCTTCAGCCGTGGTTTGAAGCGAGGCAGCGCTTCGGGTTAAGCCATATCCATATCCAGATGGCTCGCGAACTGGGATTGAATCCCCGAAAATTCGGATCGCTGGCTAACGGGCAGCAGGAGCCGTGGAAGCGACCTCTCGCAGAATTTATCGCGCACTGTTATAGCAAGCGATTTGATCGTACTACGCCAGAACACGTGCAATCTCTGGAAGAGGTCGCGAAGCGTGCGCAAGGGCGGCGCAGCGAGCGGCGGGAAAGAAAAGCGAACAGAGCGGTTCCGCTCACGGAGCCCCCAACGTAGCGATGACGGATCGGGCAAAAAGTTACCGGACCTCTACGGACGTGGCGACGAATCGAATACGAAAAGAACAGCAAAGCGGCAGACGACCGTCTGAGTCGGCGACGTCGACCCGTTGCGCCAGGCTGCTTCTACTTTTACTTCCAGAAGGCTCCTGCTTTCGCTCCATTGCACGAGGGCGGCGCCATCAGGTACGGTGACGACTTCACAACCACAACAGGGAGTTCGCATGAACAGGCAGGAACTGGTGGATGCGGTCGCCGCGGCGACCGGCGCAAGCAAGGCCGCAACGGGCGAGGCAATCGATGCGTTCATCGGCGCGATTACCACTGCCGTGACGAAAGGGGACACGGTTCAGCTGATTGGCTTCGGGTCGTTTTCGACGGGTGCCCGTGCCGCCCGCACCGGTCGCAATCCGGCCACCGGCGCCGAAATCCAGATTGCCGCGCGGAAGACCGTGAAGTTCGTGGCCGGCAAGGCCTTCAAGGAGGCAGTGAACGGACACTGACGGCTAGAAGGAGCCGCTGGTTGAAGTGGCACCGGTGGGCCGCCGTCACGTGAGCCCCAAGTCGGATGTCTGATTGCGCCGTGGAAATGGATTGTTCCGGGATCGGCCTGGATCAGCGCTGATCGAGCCTGGTGGCAACAGGTGTAGCGCTGCCGCAGACGCACTGCGGCCGTGCCTCTGGCTGGATGCCGATATGGATGGTGGTATGGAAAAGATACGTCGCGGATTCGCCGGGAGGCATTGTGCTCGCCGACCGCGGCCCAGCTGCCCGACCGTACGCGCATCGTGCGCGTGGTCTCCGAAGCGCGCGGGCAACCGGCGATGAGCGGATCGCTCGACATCACGGGCTGGACATCTGTAAGCCCCATCAAGTGGGCCACCGTGCGCGACCTCGGGGCGCAACTGTTCTGATCGTGGCCGGCCATCGCTTGCTCTCTCGGGGTTGGGCCGCTGCGGCGCGTCCTGTGGACGACGACCTGCGTCGCCAGTATGCGTGTCGATGCGCCTCCGTTGCCGGTCGTCGATCCATGCTGGCCGATGTCGCGTGAGCGGACCCCCTATATGGCTGTAGGAGGCTTCCAGCGCATCAATACAGCCGAGCGCTGCCTGTTGCGAGCCTTCGCCAAGATAGTGGGCAATGGCGTCCTGTGCGTCCTGCGCGGCCTGTTTTCGCGCGACGACGGCTTTCGCGAGTGTCAACCGCGGGCACGGGTCTTGCCCGCCTTCCGGATCTAAGCGCGCAGATCTTCAAAATATACCGAATCCGCCACTCCGACTGGCTCGGATGCGCCGCCGGCGAGCAGCATCTCGCGCAGACGCGAGCGGTCCTGATCCTTACGGATCAGCTCACGTACGTACTCACTGCTCGTACCGTATCCGCGCTGACTGACTTGCTCGTCGACAAAGGTCTTGAGTGCGTCGGGTAGGGATATATTCATGGTGGTCATATCCCATACTAAGCATTTTGGCAAAATTTGCCAAGATAGACTGCCTGTAACCGGAACGGGTATGTGGTGTCGTCGTCATCGGCGTCATGGTGTTGACAGTCTTGCGTTTTCCTTTGCACTTTCCAATGGGTACTACGGTCGGGGCTGGAGCGAGAATCAGGTGGCGACAATGTCTCCGCGCCGCGGAGATTTTTCGGCACGAGTACAGGAGTCAAATGGAGCTTTACCTACGCTGGCTGGCAAAACACGAACAGGAGCCAGACGAGGCTCCGCCGCTGGGAATTATCCTGGGTACGGGAAGCGCTGCGAGGCGAAGTCGAAGCGCAGAAGACCGTGGCGCAGCGGTCGGTCGTCGCCGCCGGGGATGAACCGGGTCGCGTTGAGACCGCACCCTTGCGCGGAGCGTGCCCGCGCGAAGCGCTGGGTTTGCGCCTGTCGTTCCGCGCGACGGCGCCATGCCCGTCCGGCGAGACCAGCGTGTTCGAGTTGCGCTTGAACGATGTTGCCGTCGAACTCCTGATGCTTGCACGGCTACAGCGTGGAAACAGGAGCGGCGGAGGTCGACGTACCCGCCGGACCGACGTATCCTGCCCCCCGGCGCGCGATCACCGACAGACCGCGTTGTTCTGACGCGCCGGCACCGGTTGCCATGCAACGCGCCGCTCGCTATGCTCCAAGCCTCTTCAACGGATCTGTGAGTTACAAAGTGCGGCGCGTTACGGTCAGGAAATCATCGGTCCACGGGCGAGGCGTCTTCGCGTTACAGGCGATTCCTGCCGGCCAGCGGATCTTCGAATATCGAGGGGAGGTGACGTCGTGGCGGCGGGCATCTGCGAGGCACGAGCGGTCCGGAATGCCCGGCCACACATTCATTTTTGGACTGGCGGACGGGCGCGTGATCGACGGCAGTGTCGGGGGCAACAGCGCCCGCTGGCTGAACCACTCCTGCCAGCCGAACTGCGAGGCGATTGAGGACGAGCGGGGGCGGGTTTTCATCGAGACACGCAAAGATGTGATGCCGGGCGATGAGCTTTCAATTGCATATGGACTTACTATCGATGACGCTATTACTCCCGAAATTCTCGCCGACTATTCCTGCCGCTGTGGAACGAAGCGGTGTACTGGATCAATGCTGGCCCCGGCAGTCAGATAACAGGCGCGCCCCTGGCGGATGCATCCAGTCGTTCTATCGGGACGGCCCGGTGCCGGCGGAAACGTGAACCCGTGCTTCGACTCATCGCCGACACGGGTCGACCTGGGACGAATCAGCTCACACGGTAAAGTAAACGATGGCGTTGTTCGCCGTCTGGCGTTGCGAATCTAATACGTAGTAATCCTTAAGATTGGGTTAATTGAAATCGGCTAAACACTGCGCTCCACGGACAATGTAAATCTAGGGAACATGATGGCGGTAATGTTCCCTAGATAGAAAATTAGTAATAAATATCGTAGTAAAAATAACGCTGGATATGGCAAAATCGGCGGCATCGTTGAGGCAACAGGGCGGGGCGGCAAATGGATGAGGAACGGCGGGCGATGCGCGATGGGCGGGCTGAGGTGACGCCGGTGGCGAAAGAGCGGGGCGTCGATGGCTGACGTGTTCGAACTGGTCGCGCTGGCCCTGCCGGCCGATCTCGCGCCGGATGCACTGCCCGATGCCGTAAAGCGCCTGGTGGCGGACTGCTGGCCCGGGATGAGCCGCGCACAACTGGTCGCGCGCGCCCGCCGGCAGGCGCTGCATCCATCGCTGCGCGCCCTGGTGGACAGCCGGGGCGCCGGTGTGCCGAATGAAACCGGTCACTTCAGTCTGACCGTGACGGTCGACGGCACGGTGGTGCGACTCGTAGCTCACCTGCGCCGCATCGCGAAACGCCGGCGTCCGGCGCGGCCGGTGAAGGCGTCGAAGCCGCCCGCGCGCGATCCGCGGCAGGGCAGTCTTTTCTGACGGACCACGAGGATATGAACAATGGGCCGACCCCGGATTGAATGGAGCGATGCGCAACTGCTCGCCATCATGAATGGCATCGCGGCGATCAACCGGGATTTCCCGCTCGACAACGCGCGCTTTCTGGATGGACTGATCGCGGAAGTCCGGGCGATTACCGGCCGCGTGTTTGGCGCGACCACCTACAGCCGGCTGCTGCGCGATGTCGCGCCGCAGATTGGCGTCCAGCGTCATCCGAGTGCGCCGACGATCCAGCAGGCGATCCTGCGCGCGCAGGCGCTCGCGCCGATGTCGCAGCCGGGCAGTGCGGACAGCCGCCCGGTCGATCTCGAGCTGATGCGACAGGCGCTGGCCCCCGTGGTGCGCGAGGCGCTCGCGCCGCTGTACGCGTCACAGCCCGAGCGGGGGAACGGACATGCGGACGGCGCCGCACCGGATCGTGGTGATGTGAGCGCGATCGCGCAGAAGCCGCTGCTGCAGGCGGCGCTGGAAGATGCCCATGCGCGGATCCGGCGGCTTGAGCAGGACAATGCGCTGCTGCACCGCGAACTCGGCGAAGCGCATGCGGCACGGGATCTGGCCGGTGAACACGTGAACCGGCTGCTCGGCGAGCTGCACGCGTCGATCGAACGTGCCGGCGTCGGCGCAACAACCCTCGCGCGGACGGCCGAACAGCTGGCCGGCACCGAGCGGTTTCTCAAAATGCAGAACGACGCCGTGCGGCTGCAGGCGAGCGGGGAGGCTGATGCGCTGCGCGCGCAGAATGCCCAGTTGCGCGAGCGCATCGACCACCTGCTGCTGGAAGTGGACCAGTACCGGCGCACCTTTGCGACCCGACCGCCCGGGAGTCGCTGAGCGCGCGGCACGCCGGCGCGGTTCGCCGCCCATCGGGCCTGTGCGCGGGTTCCTGGCGGCAGCCCGCCGTTCGCGTCGTTGCCGGTGCGCGACGACGCCAGTTATCAGATGTAGCGATTTTTAAACAGGGCGGCAACGTGGGACTTTTCAACCGGTAGCGATGGGCGGCTTGCGATTTTTCCGTTGGCCATACGGTGCAACAGATCGGGATTGGGCTGCAGTACCAGACTCGGTACGCACGCCACACAGCGGCTCCGCCGTCGATTTTTCGGGTAGCGCAAGGGCATCCAGGGTCTTTCGCGCACGCGAAAAAATACCCCAGCGACCCTGGCTTGTAATGTGGTAACGTTGTAGCTACAATGTAGGCATGCGAGATGCCACCAAAGGTCCACGCGGGATTTCGTTGTTTATCGTTTTTATCTTTGTTTGTTGTACCTGTTCCTGGGGCAGGCGAAGTGCTGGCCTTTGCGCTTATGCCCGGACCCAGATGGAGAAGCATGAAATGGTCGCCATACCTGTTGATACCAAGACAGCCGATGTGCGTACCCGCATTGAACCGGAACTCAAGGACGCAGCCAGGGAAATTCTGGCGGGCTATGGACTCACGATGTCAGAAGCATCGCGGCTCTTTTTCCGCCAGGTTGTGCTGCAGAAGGGCTTGCCGTTCGATCTTCGTCAGCCGAATGAGACAACGGTTGAAGCACTGCGCGAGTCCAGGGAAATGCAGAAGGCGCGCTTCGGCTCCGTAACGGAGTTGTTTAATGAGCTTGAAAAAGAGCGCAAGTAGTAAACGCACGACGCTGCCCCTTAGCAGCGACAAAACTAAGCAGTTCGGCAAGGATTGGGAACGACTTTCGGATTCTGGCCGGTACGACATGACCCGTCTCAAAGAAGTTATGTTGTTGCTGGTCAAGAACGAGGGACCGTTACCGGCCGAGTACAAGGACCACCCTCTGACGGGAGAATGGGACGATCACCGCGAATGCCATGTGGGTGGTGATTTCCTTCTTATTTACCGGGTCTCCAAAACCGAAGTGGTGTTTGTGCGAAGTGGTACCCACGCCGAGTTGTTCAAGTGAGATAGGGCAGTTGATAAAGCCGTTGCGGAAACGCGGCGGTTTTTTTCGCGGACACGCCACGACTTTAACCCGGACTGTCCGTTGCCAGATGGCCACTTACTCGAACTGGGCCGGATGATCGCGGTGTGGGCGTCACTGGAGTCGATGATGGTCATCGCGGTGAGTAAGCTGGCTGGATATGCTGACGGCTGACATGTCTGTTCCGATGTGAGCGCCGCCTTTGACCAAATCTATGTCTCGTTACCTTGAACGAGTGGGATAATGCCGGTGTCACCCGCTCCCTACACAAATCAATGGCTAGGACCAGACATCGAGCACCCAATCAGACCAAGCAGCCGACCCTAACCGATCGGGAACTGATTGGACGGGCTCGGGCGCCGGCACCGGCACCGGTGAAATATGGCGCATTGGCCCATATTAAGTCTCAGTTGAATCCGGGAAAATTGTTTTCGCTTTTTGCCCAAGTGTTTCGAACCGATTCAGATATCGCGTTCCTCCACGGGGCGCCGTTCCCGCTAACGCCCGAAATTATGTTTCGGCAGCCACGCCTTATCGCCGCGGCCTCGCTCGGAAACGAGCTTGTCTGGGCCATATCGACCTGCATTCATTTTGCCGATCGCCTCTCCCGCTTCAATCTGCGCAGGGACGCTTTCGAAAAAAACGCCTCTTTTAAATTCTCAATGGGTGGATTGGCGGGTCAAGTACGGGCGCCAGCCCGGCGAAGCGAATACTTGACGCGCGTTGAAAAAGCAAGCTG